>JBLNFG010000541.1:0-2743 GCA_050263495.1 Myxococcales bacterium
GGCTTCACCGATGGGCAAGCAGTCTTGGACGAGTTGGTTCCGCGACAGGCAGGACTGTTCTTTCGGGCAAGGATTCGAGAGGCACTCTGAAAGACGGGTTCGTCCGGAAACTTCTGGGCGAGTTCGTAATACGCCTGTGCGGCTTCGGGGAGACGACCGGCAAATAGATGCCCGACGGCTGGGGTAGCATTGGCGACGGCAGCAATGGCGGCGGGAACGTCCTCATGTCTTGTCTGGGCTGGCGTTAAGGGGTGTGCCGCATCCGGTCGGGAAGACGGTGGAATGCCGGTCGCGTAGGATTCGGCGCCCGCCGCTTTGGATGCTTCGGCAGAGATCCCCCTTTGCGGCGCAGCGCGCTGAACCGCCGTCACGCGCTGCGGTTTCTGATCTGATTGTGGGCTCATGAGTCTTGCCAACCCCGCGAAGAACAGCACCAGCACTAGCGATCCAAACGCGGCACCCACGAAAACGATTGTGGGTCTTCGTTTCGCAAGCAGTCCCAGTCTCTCGAGACCGATCGAGAACGACGGTAGCCACCGACCCACTTTAGCTGGCGATGGGGAGCTCACGGGGCGCTCTGAGTCACCTTCAAGAAACCACGGATCGGAGCCGATCGACGCTGCGGGTGCCATGGCTCGCGCGCTCACGTGAATCGGGGACAGCGCCTCACGTGCAGGGGTACGCTCTGCGCAGGGCGCCGCAGAACTCAAACCAGTTCCGCGTTGTTCGATGCTGAGGTTTACGACCGGTACCTCGAGGTCGGTCGTTTCACTGGCTTGTCCGCCACGCCCGACTTGAAGGGTTGTCGTCTGCCGGCGTGTTTCGAGCTTTGCTCGACCTGCCGGATTTGTGGCTACTGGATCCGCCAAGCGGATCGGAGCGATCTCGATGGTTCGATATGGATCGATTCTGACTTCACTTTTGGTTGACGGAGCGATTCGATGGTCAGGGCCCTTGGCAGTACCCGAACTTTCGGACGCCGCAGCGTCCCCGTCGACGTTGCTTGCTTGCAAGGGTTCACTCGTTGAACCAGGTCGCGCGGTCTTCAGCGAGCTAGCGGTTCGCTCGGGTATTGGTCCGACTTCGTGCGATCTCGAGGGACTTGCATCGACCAGAGCTCTATGGTCGGTGGTAATCGCCCGCGACTGCTCCATGGTGACCCGCTCGCTAGGCCACGTGAGCGGCGCCATCTCTTGGGTCTTGATGTTGGGCGGGCCGCTCTGCCGTCTCGGCGGACGTGCAGCAGTGACCGTTGGCATTGATACCCAGTTCGATGTGGAATTTGACGTAATAGGCGCGAAGACAGGCTCTGGCTCGAGCACCTGCGTAGCGTCGCTTGCCAACGTTCCCTCCTTTACGCCCTCGCCGAACCAACCATCGGGATTGAACGCATCAACTTCGATGGTCTTTGTCGCCAAAGCCGCCACTGGGATAGGCCGTAAGCGTGGCAGGCTGCCCGTCGTACGTTGTCCAAGTGCTTCCATGACCGCCGACGAATCAATCGTTGTCGTTGCGGTCATGTCATCCGTGGCTGCAGGTCGCTTGGACAATGCCTCCGAACTTTCCGAGCTTTCTTGGGTGACTCCGTCAGCTCGAAGCGTCGGTGGCGTATCCCTCACCTTGAGCCTGAGTTGCACGTTCGCAATCTGCAAGAGAGCGTACGTATAGATCCGTCGCCTTCCCTCGATCTTGAGGGTATCTACTCGAATCTCCGCATCAGGACGAGCTGGGGTGAGGCAAATCGAGGATCCTTCACGTTCGAGAAAGCATGCAACCGGCTCCGCCTCTCTGATACGCAAGTCCGAATTGTCGCCAGAGCCAACCACGATGGCCTTGTGGGCATGAGGCGGAAATTCGAAACTTTGGGTGCGGTCGCCACGCTGGACAACGAGCCACAAGGGCTCGTCACTGGGGTTGTATCGAAGGTGGGCAGAGGTCATGGTTGTGTACCTTGAGCTGGTAGTGCGATTTCTATCGAAACGATGCGTCTTTCGGACCCGCCGCTGCGCGGCGAATCGCGCTACTAGCCTCGTTTCTTTGGGCTTCTGCCCAACCCCAATTCGCTCCGCGAATTGCTAGTACCCCTCATCTTAAGAGATTCGGGGTACTAGCTCGCTTGGCGTTCGGGGCTGGTGGCGGCGTACATGCTCGATGGCAGTTCGAGCCCCAGGGAACGGATGAGTGGCAAGCAGTTGGGCAGAACGCCCGTGGGGATGAGCCGGTAACTCGCTTCAGTGCCAAGACGGGCAGGTGCCGGATCGAATCCGAACAAGTCCTTAATGCGATAGCCTGCTACCGGATCGGCTCCGACGACTTCGACAATGTGCGTCACTTTGCGACTGCCATCGCGTAGCCTTGCCGTCTGCACGACAACGTCTACGGCGGAAGCCAGCTGGGACCGAAGAGCCGAAAGCGGTAGGTCGATTCCTCCCATTAGCGCCATCGTTTCAAGGCGATTCAAGCTATCGATGGGATACGTGGCGTGGACCGTTGTCAGGCATCCACCGTGCCCGGACGTCATAGCTTGGACCAAGTCCAACGCCTCACCACCGCGGATTTCACCGAGGACAATCCGATCGGGTCGCATACGTAGCGTTGCCTTGAACAGATCTCGAATGGTGATAGAACCTTTGCCCCTGGGATCGGCGGGCCGCGATTCGAGTTGCACGACGTGATCACGTTGAAGCTGAAGCTCGCGCGCATCTTCGATGACTACAATCCGTTCACCGTCAGGGATCAACGC
>JBLNFG010000542.1:0-6379 GCA_050263495.1 Myxococcales bacterium
GATATGCCGTCCTTGATGAGAAAGTTCGAGGGCGTCGAGTTCGGATGATGTGCAAGCATTGCTCGGCGCCAATCCTCGTGGATGGCACGTCACTCTCCGACTCAAGCCAAAGCTCACACACTCCACCCAATGCCAACGGTCCCGAGCCAGCACCACCAGTTACGTCGAAGGCACCTGGGTCCGCAGACGCACGAAAACCCGCGACGCGCGCGGCTGCCGCTCAGAAAGTTGAGCCGCCCACAACCGCGCCGCAAGTCCAGGCTTCGAATGTTGCGCCCAGTCCTCAGGCGGCAAAGCTGCCTGCTCCCCAGCTGCCCAAGCGAGATATTGGCAAACCAATCGCACGCAACTCGGGGGAGCCTCGACAGCCAATCGCGAGACAACCCGAGGCACGTGTCAGTGCGCCCAAGCCCCCCGACGCTTCGCGAGCGGCTTACCCAACCTCCGCGGTAACGCCCTCGGCTGCCCCAGTGCCTCGATCACCCGCAGCACTGGAGGAGCCCACCAACGAGCCCCAACACGCGACTGCACCGACTTTCTCCGAGTCCGGGCAGCAGCGCGAACAGGCAGCGCCTGTGCCAGAATTCCAAAGCCGTACTCCCCTGAGCCCGGCTGTAGCGCGACGCGGATCTGCACGGGCTCTTCGCGGGACGATCATCGGCGTTGCCGAGCCGGCGAATGCGCCCGCAACCAAATCGCGCCCACCCCTCGCCGTACCAGCTGTGACCAGTGGCGCACTCGCGGCTTCTCGCGTTCCGAGTACAGGGCCCACTGCAACGCTAGCGAACGAACCGAACGTACAGCAACAGGAGGTGGCGGCACCAGACGTTGCGACGAGAGGTGCGGCAGCAATCGCTCTGACACCCTCTGAAGATCGACCTTCACCCATGGCCGTGCCTTCCGCCAAAGCCGCTCGGAAGCCTAGCAACCGGGCACTACACAGGACGATCATTGGTGTGGCCGCTCCGGCAGGAGCGTCCGACATCGAGGTACCCGCCGCGGAACGCGGCTCGGTCCGCGTACCGTCGTTGCGCCTCGTCCCAGAACGAGAAGCCCCCAAACCCGTCGTTCCACGAGCAGCGGGGAAGGCTGGCGGGGCTGATCTGAAGCGAACGATTATTGGAGGACTCGAGGCACCGCATAAGATCGACGCACCCAACCAAGCCGTAGGCCTCGGCGTACCCGTTGAGCCGAAGTGGACGGTGCTCATCGCCAAACAGGGTCCGATGGAAATGTCGGGCCCAGAGATCGTGCGGGCCTTTGCACTGGGCAAATTGACGCGCGAAGCCAATGTTTGGCGCGAAGGTATGAGCGGCTGGCAACCCCTTGCCGAGGTTGCTTCTCTGCAGCCGCTATTTCAGCGAGCGGGGCTCGCTATCGAGCCGCCTCAGGTGCTCACGCTCCCCGATGAAGTGGCGGAGCGCGCTCCAGAATTACCTGATCCACAGGCGGGCCGTGCGAGCTTTTCACAGGAGCAACCCACGGTTCCCCGGGCACCGAGCCTGCGTCCAGCCACACCGTTGGCACCGCCCAATGCTTCAGTGGATTCCGCGCCCCCTATCCCGCCTGAAAAGGCGCCAGCGGCCGCCCGGGATAGGTTCGATCCGAAGGAAGACGAGATCACGCGGATCGCCCCCTCGCCTTGGCAAGTCGCTGACGCTGGCGCCAAAGTGACCGCGCGCCTCGCGGTCAACGCGGGACTGCCGCCGCGGCAGAATTCGGTTCCTCCGATGCGTCACGATGAGGCTCAGGAACCGCTCGATCGACTTTCGAAGCGGCCCGATCTGGGACCACGTGACACGGTTCGCGGCCAAGTCGCTGCCGCAAGTTCTCCCCCAACAACGCCTCCCTCGTCGGCACCGCCCACTGCGCGCGAGCCAATCGCGCGCCAAAAGGATTCGGCCGCTGCCACAGCGGCGCAGTCACGAGCAGCTGACCTAGCACTCTCGTTGCAGGGCGGTTCCGAACATCCGTCCCTGCCCTCGGCAGATCTCAATACGCTTCCTTGGCAACCCGAGGCGGCTACCGAGGTAATGACGAGAAATGCTTCGGTCCCCGCAGGGAAGAAGCCCAAACGACTCATTGCTCGTTGGTGGTTCTGGGCAGCGCTTACCGCGCTGATCATCGGCGCGCTGGTAGCGTCGTATCGCACCAAGCAGCCCCGCGTTGCCTATGCGTACCTGCATCGACACGGGTTGGATGTGCCTATAGATCGCACAGCGCGAGGCTTGCACAACGTGACGCAGAAGTACGTCGTTCGGCCCTATCGAGCCACTATGCAGCGATTTCGTGGCAAGGCGCAGCGCTAACACAAGCGCGACCAATCTCAAGCTCCGCCAGCGTCAATACTCGCTTGGTTTGGTTTGTGCGCCGCAGTCACGTCGTCGAAGCGCAGTCACGTCGTCGAAGCGCGGTCACGTCGTCGAAGCGCGGTCTCGTCGTCGAAGCGCGGTCTCGTCGTGTCGCGAGTGGGACTCGCTACGGGTGAATATTGATGAGCGTGCCGGCTTCGAAGGGCGATGTGGCATTGGCCGAATGCCAGTGTTCGGGGACCTCGGGTGCACTGAAGCGGAACACGTAGCGCGCGTCAATCGGAGCAAGGTTGACGCAGCCGTGAGATCGCGCGTGGCCAAAGTCGTCGTGCCAGTAGGCCCCGTGAAGCGCGTAGCCGGATTGAAAGTACATCACCCAAGGCACGTCGCGCAGTTCGAATTCGCTATCCGCAACGTCGGAATCCATCGTGGTCGTGACGTGCTTCTGGTACACGCGAAACACGCCCTGTGGGGTGCTCAGTGTTTTGCCGGGTTCACCAAGGCCGTCGCGCCCAGTCGAGACAAGCGTCGCATAAACGGGACGATTGCCCTCGTACAGCACGAGCGTCTGCTGTAACAGCGAGATATCGATCCATCGAACCTTCTTGTTCGCGAAATTGGGTAGCGTACTTGGTTTGACGATGGTGCGAATCTCGGAGCTATTCAGCCAGCGTCCGTCGCGAGTCTGCACCCAACGCTCTTTACCGCGCTCGCGCACGGACCCATTGAGTGCCACCAGACTACGACGCTCGAGGAGTTCCCGCTGCTCAAAGGCGCCAGCGGCAGTTTGCTCGTATTGGTACGTGCGCTCCGCGAAGGCGAACGCGACGGGCAAACCAATCTCAGAGATCTCGAACCCGTGGAATGGGGATCCCGAATGCGCTTTGATCTTATCCGCGGGAATGAGCCGCGCATCGGTAGTGATCGCAAAACGCCGATTTTGTGCTCGGTCGTCAGCGACGAAGCTGCCGATCATGGCTACCCCGGCGTGGCGCTTGATTCGATTTGCGATAACCGCGTAGCTAGGTGCACGGAACGCAGACAGATTTGGAATCCTGCGACCGTCCGCCAACCACCACGGAACCGTGTCGTTCCCACTTCCGCCGAAACGTTCGCTCAATCCGAGCGGGCGCGCGTGATCTGGAATCTTGCCCAACGCGACCCCACGCACATCGAGCGGAACATCATTGGCGCCCACATCCAGCACGTCCCAGGCCGAGCCGAGCCTCTTCCAGTTGCGCAGGTGGCGGTCGAGCCGCATTTCGTACTTGAGTTGTTCGTCCTTGGTTGGCACGCGCAAGTAATTCGGAGCTATCGAGCGGATAAAGCCGTACCGATACGGCATGGGCCAGGCTTGGTTCGGCTCAACCTGAATGGCTCGAGCAATCGGGTGTTCGAGATCGGTCGTTGCATCGTCGCCCCCACACACGAATCCAAGCGGACGTACCGCGTACCAACCGCCCGCGCATCCGTCAGTGCCAATCGGCTCGGCTGAGCGCGCCACTCTAGTCCCGAGGCGCAACGTACCAATCACGTCAGCACCAGCATTGGGTGCGGCGCGCACGGGCACCCGCATACCGATTGCGGCGAGCTTCGGCCCGTCTGCGGAGGGCACCGGAACACGACCCGGATCGAAGACAGTTGGCGCGGCTGGGCTCGGCTCGCGAAGCCCCTCCCCCAAGCTCAAGTGTGCGTTGGCTGGCGGCTTCACCGAGAACCAGTCCGCGTCGTTCTGACAACCGAGCAGAGCCAGCAGCCCCAGGCAGCAAAGCGCTCCGTGACGGATGATCTTGGCACGAACCATATCTGCTGAATGCCAAACCTCGCGGCCAACCCCCAAGAAATCGGCAACAATCAGCCACTTGGCCCAATCACGGCTGCGATACGGCCGAGCTTGGTGGCTTCGAGCGCGGGCTGTATTGGCGGGAGACGCCCGTGATATCGTGGCCGCTCAAGTAGACCCTCTTCCATTGAGCGATCATGTCAAGCAGCGAAAGAACGCGGCCTCCCGGCAGCAAGACACTGCCACTGTTTGATAGAGATAGCGCCCCGGCCATCGCCGCCGATCCACGCCGAACGCAACTTGCCTTTGCGCCAGATCCAGCGCGCCTGGCAGAGCTGCACGATTGCGCGGCGCCCGCGGTGTCACAGCCCCCAACCGCGAACACGCCCAATAGTCGAGCCATTCGGGACAGCTTGCCGGTGGACGCTCCGGACTGGATGCGCGGAGCGCGTACCCTGTCCCGGGCCCTCGAAGATATCGTGCAGCGCGGCCAGGCCTCGCCCCTTGAGCAGGCCGCCATCGCTCGCATGCTTGCGAGCTGGAACCTCGGAAGCCTCAGCGAAGACCAGGTGCTGCGCGTCGCGCATCTGGTGTCACGCGCGCACCGGGCGATCCGAGAGACGTCCAGACAAGAAACCGAGGGGGCGATCCGAGATTGTGCCGGCGTCGTCCACGTTGGATTGCCGTCCGCGCTTCGGGAGCGAGTCCCAATCGAACGGGTCCAACGGGTCGTGCATGCCCTGCGGCACACGGACGACCCTTGGGTGGCCGTCGTGGAAGGAACGTCTGAACTAGTGGGTTGGAAAGATCTCGGGCGGTGGCATGCTGCGGCACTCCTTCGCTGCTTGGTCGAGGGAGCCGAATCTGGAAACGTGACATGACCGATCAATCTCAAGCGGATCGAAACCTCGACGCAGTGCCGAACCAGTGGCGCGAGCCGCTTGCTCGACTGCACCAGATTGATCAGAAGCTTCTCGATCTGATCCGCGAGCGAGCTGAGATCGCCGTCGATTTGGCCAAGCTCCAGAAGTCGCTCGAGCTACCCTCGTACGATCCAGAGCGCGAGGAGCAGGCTCTGGCGCTAATCGAACGGTACAACACCGAGCGTGGCAGCAAGCTCTCGAGAGCCAGTATCCGGGCCATCTTCCGCGAGATCCAAAGTGCCTGCGCCGTGCTTGAGGCTCCGCTCAAGGTTGGGTACCTTGGGCCCCCCGGAACGTTCAGCCACATCGCGGCTCGAAGCAATTTTGGCCTCGCGGTTACGTACCTCGATTTCCCCAGCATTAGTGGGATATTCGGCGCAGTAGAGCGTGGTCGGCTCGATTATGGCGTGGTGCCGATCGAGAATTCAACCGAAGGTGGCGTGACCTTTACGTTGGATAGCTTTCTGACCAGTAATGCCAAAATCTGCGGCGAATTTCTGCTCGACGTGACGGTGTGCGTGGTCGGCAAGAATCCCGATCTCTCCAAGCTTGAGCGGATCTATTCGCATCCACAACCACTCGGCCAATGTCGGGCATGGCTCGCACAGCATGTGCCTCAGGCTCAACTCGTGTCCATGCCAAGCACCATCGCGGCGGCGCGAGAAGCTGCCAATGACGAGAACTCGGCGGCGCTCGCGAGTCATCTAGCAGCCGAACTGCAGGGTCTGGACGTGCTGGCGGAGTCGATTCAGGACATGACTGTCAACGTGACCCGATTCGTCCTGCTCTCGATGACGGAAGCCCCACCTTCGGGTCGGGACCGGACATCGATTGTGTTCTCCACCAAGGATGAGAAGGGCGCACTATTGACGGCTCTCACCATCTTCAACAATGCAGGCATCAATCTGTCCCGCATCGAGTCACGCCCAGCGCGGGAAAAGCTGTGGGAGTACGTCTTTTTCACGGACGTCGAAGGGCACCGAACCGATCCGGGAGTGGCACAAGCCATCGAGGATTTACGTAAAGTGTCTCGCATGGTGCGGGTGCTCGGCAGCTACCCCCAGGCTCGACGCAGTGCCGCGGGTGCGGAGCCGCCGCGCTGAAATCGCGAACTGGCCAGGCACATGCGTGCGTAACTAACGTCTGGACGCCGACGGCGTATGCTGCCCCTAAGACTTAGGGCAAACGCACGAAATCTGGGATTTCTGCCAAACGTTGCGACCCTGGTCGAGAATGTTGTGCGACGGTTCCCGGGCGCGTGGAGATACTTGATCAAGAGAGTCAGAGTTACGGCTACTCTGACCAGCGATTGAGCTACCGGAGTGCGCTCGTGGCACTCTGATCCGTCTAGCCTGGCGAGA
>JBLNFG010000543.1:0-6609 GCA_050263495.1 Myxococcales bacterium
ATTTCGCACTCTCACGCGCCATGCGTTGGCCGCAAGTCACCACCTTGCATGGACGGCTCGACCTCGACGAACTGCGAACGGTGTACAGCCACTTCAACGATATGGGTCTCGTCTCGATATCGAACTCTCAACGCCAGCCCATCCCGTCAGTCAAGTGGCTCGCGACGGTTTACCACGGATTGCCGTCCGAGGAGCTCACGCCGAGCGAGCGGACCTCAGACTACTTCGCGTTCGTGGGTCGCGTTTCTCCGGAGAAGCGGCTGGATCGCGCGATTGAGATCGCCAAAGCAGTGGGAACAAAGATCAAGATTGCTGCCAAGATCGACAGTGTTGATCAGGAGTATCACGAGCGGGTGATCGTGCCGTTGCTGGATCACCCATTGGTGGAGTTTGTGGGTGAGATTGACGAACGGACCAAAGTAACTTTTATGGGCAATGCCAAGGCGCTACTGTTTCCAATTGACTGGCCAGAGCCGTTTGGCTTGGTGATGATCGAATCATTGGCTTGTGGAACTCCCGTTTTGGCATTTCGGCGCGGATCCGTACCGGAAATCATTGAGCACGGCGTGTCTGGTTTCGTCGTTGATGATATGCCCGCGGCGATTGAAGCTGCGCGTTCCATTCAGCGCCTAGACCGAACCAAAGTACGCAAGGCGTTCGAGCAGCGATTCACCGCTCGTCGCATGGCCGAGGACTACGTGGGAGTCTACGAGCAAGTCTCAAACGTTCAGCGCAGTAAGAGATAGGGCATTGCAGCATGAACCAGGAACCTTTGGCCCCATATCATGTCGTTGCTTCAACGGCATTAACCCCCGAAGGCACGCACGTGCTGAAGGCGGCGGACAGCTTCGCCCTAATGAACTTGTTCGGCGACATACATTCAGTGCAGCGCGGCGAACAAGGTCTCTACCACGGGGGAACGCGCTACCTGTCGCACTGGCGTCTTACCTTGGACCAAGTACGGCCGCTCCTTCTGTCTTCAAGTGTTGCGCGAGACAACCGGCTACTGCAAGTTCAGCTGTCTAATCCCGAACTGCGCCAAACAGGCGAGCATCAGGTTATTTCCTACGGTAGTCTGCATTTGGAGCGCTCCAAGTTCTTGCAGGATGCAAAATACTTCGAACGCCTATGCGTCTCCAACTACGGATCGCAACCCGTTCGGTTTGAATTGCGCATCGATTTCGCGGCGGACTTCGTCGATATCTTCGAGGTGCGCGGTACCGCTCGCTCGCAACGTGGCAAGATGATGTCCCCGGAGGTCGAGGACTCTCGCGTTTCGATCAGCTACCTTGGCCTGGATGAGCGAGTTAGGACTACGCGCATTGATTTCTCACCAACACCAACCCGTCTGTCTGACAAATTCGCAATTTTCCTGATCCAACTTCAACCTGAACAGAGCTCGGAAATTTCTCTCTGGGTCGAATGTCGTGCGCAGCCGCCAAATGTAGAAACCACGATGGCACAGCCACAAGCCTTCGAAGTCGCGCGTCGAGATGCCATATCGCTTTGGGACGCGCAAGCCGCCAGTGAATGTGAGGTTTGGACTTCGAACGAGCAGTTCAATGAATGGCTGAGCCGATCCCGGGCGGATCTGCACATGCTGATCACCGCGACGCCTCAAGGGCCATTCCCGTATGCGGGCGTTCCTTGGTTTAGTACGCCATTCGGTCGTGACGGGATCTGGACCGCGCTTCAAACACTCTGGGTGAATCCTGGCATTGCTCGTGGCGTGCTCCGCTTTCTATCGGCGCACCAAGCAAAGGTGCTCGATCCGGATGCCGATGCCGAGCCCGGAAAGATTCTGCACGAGATGCGTGACGGCGAAATGGCCGCCCTTCGCGAGATCCCGTTCGGTAAATACTACGGAAGCATCGACTCCACTCCGCTTTACCTGGTTCTGGCCGCGAAGTACTACGAGAGCACGGGTGATCGTGCCCTCGTTGAATTGATATGGCCCAATCTCCTGCTTGCGGTGGAGTGGATCGCGAAATATGGCGACATCGACGGCGACGGTTTCGTTGAATACGGACGAACATCACGCGACGGATTGGTGCAGCAAGGTTGGAAGGATTCGAACGACTCGGTCTTCACCTCGGATGGGAGAATTGCGTCTGGTCCGATCGCCCTAGCGGAAGTACAGGGCTATGTGTTCGCTGCTTACCGGGGTATGGCCGACCTTGCCGCTGTAATGGGCGAGCTTGCTCTGGCTGCGGAGTGGGGGCAGCGAGCAGCCGAATTAAGAGACAGATTCGATCGCGCCTTCTGGTCCGATGAGCTTTCGACGTACGCTCTAGCGTTGGACGGAACCAAGAACGCGTGCCGAGTGAGCAGTAGCAACGCCGGACAGTGCCTCTATTCAGGTATTGTCCTGCCTGAGAGGGCAGATCCGCTGGCGGGGCAACTTCTGTCCAAGAACATGTTCAGCGGTTGGGGGATCCGAACACTGTCAAAGGCCGAGGTCCGGTACAATCCGATGTCGTACCACAATGGCTCGATCTGGCCCCACGACAATGCAATCATCGCCGCTGGTCTCGCACGGTATGGCCATAAGGAAGTGGCGGCACGCGTACTGGAGGCGCTGTTCGACGCGACGTTGTTCGCAGATCTCCACCGGTTGCCGGAGCTATTCTGCGGATTCTCACGCCAGCCAGGCCAAGGTCCAACACGCTACCCAGTTGCCTGTTCACCGCAAGCTTGGGCCTCGGGAGCTGTGTTTATGTTGCTCGAGGCAATTCTGGGACTACAAATTGACGCTTTAGGCCAGCGTCTGGTGTTTACGCACGCCTACTTGCCTGCCTTTTTGCATGAAGTGGCATTCAGAAATTTGCGAATTGGCGACGCGACCGTTGACGTGCGTTTATTGCGGCACAAGGACGACGTGGGGCTAAGCGTTACCGCGAGAACGGGCAAAGTCGAGGTGATCGGCGTGCAGTAGAAGCGCAGCATATCGTGCGTGCGCCGCACCGTCTCAGATGGAGATGGATAACGAGCGTGCGGCGAGAGGGGCGTTCACGCGGGAGCCGTGTAGATGCTCTCGATGAGTTCTCTTATGTGGTCTCTGGTTTCCTGTGCTGAAACGGAGTTGAGCGTCTCGACCTCCGCCACCTTGTCAGCTAAGGAATCATCCTTGATCGCTTCTCGAATCCATTTCGAGTAGTCGCCGCGTGCCAGGTGGAAGAGCCAAGTCTCGTCGTCAACGCCCGCGCCGAGCTCGTTGAACGCGACAAGGTTCTGAGCTCGAAGGTTGAGCTTACTGTCTACCCCTCGGAAGTAGAAGCTTTTGTCAGGGCCAAGCTCCCCCTTGGCATACTTCCGTCGATGCCGTCGCTGCCGCGCGGTGCTGGCAAGCAGGGTGACCTGACGCACCACTCTTGGACAGTCACGTTGCCACAAGACCAACCGATCAGTCCCGATCGCCTGGTCTGATGCATCTCCAGTACCTTCGTCGGTGTCGAGTTCGGGCACCAACGCCGACAGAGTCGATCTAGCCTCGGAGCCGATGGTGAGCGCGAAGTCAATTCGACTGAGCAGCGTGGCATGCAGGCGCTGGGGATGGACTGTCACGAACAGCATCGATTCTAAATCAGCACTCAGCGGCGAGACAGTAGGCTCGAATGCGGCATCAAGTACGTGGTGTGCCTCATCGACAGCGATCCAATGCGGATGGCCATAAGTGCCGCGAAACTGCTGAAGCTCCATGAGCAACCTCATGAAGAACCTTGGGCGATCGGCCACGGGAATCGCCAGAAGGTTGATCACGACGTGAGTAGTTGGTTGCATCAGCAACTTTGGAATCTGCGCCATGTCAGGCGGATGGTCCGCGGTGCCGACGACGATCGCAGACGGAAAGGAGTCGTAGTCTCCTTCTGGATCGATGATGCAGAGCTGATACTCACGCGCTGCGAGCTGCTCCAGGATGGCTAGGGTCGCCGTCGTCTTTCCAGCGCCAGACGCGCCAGCAACCAAGCCGAGCGGCCCAACTGCTGGGATGGTGAACTCCGCCCCATCCCCGAATGATCCCAGTGTGACGCGATGGCGTCGTGGCTGTAAGTCAGCCGATTGCAGATCGTTGGTCAACAGGTGATTGACCAATTCGCGAACGCCTTCGCCATGGGGCAAGGTCGCGACCCAATCCACTGACTGTTTGAGGGCGGGCAGGGCGTTCGCTACAGCGACGGAGAATTCACAAAGGGCGAGGAATGCATGGTCGTTTTCCGCATCGCCCACACCAACACAATTGTGCGGTGAAATGGAGATTTTACCCAGCAAAGCGGATAGGCCACTCCGCTTGTTCACCGAGGCGGGCAGCACCATGACTGCGCCTTTGTTGAAGATGACCTGCAACTCAAGCCCGAGCTCCCGAATTGCGGTTAGAACGATATTCTCGTTGGGTTCCCAAGTAGCGATGATAGTACGACCAACGGAGAGTGGCTGGACCCCGCGCTGGCGCAGCAGTTTAACCAGTTCGTTGGACGGCTCGGGAGCTAGGAGTTGCTCTTCTCGCGTCTCTGGGTGGTAGAGCACCCCACCATTTTCCGCGACAATCCAGTCAAACAGAGAGGCATCAGTCAGCACGCGCAGCAGATCTGGAAGGTCTCGACCGGTGACGAGTACCACGCGGCGCCCACTCTCAGACACCTGGTGCAATGCCGCAATCGTATCCGGCTCGACCGCCCCGTGCTTGGCGATCGTGCCGTCGTAGTCGCACGCTAAGAGATGATATCGCACGCTGAATCAACCCCACGAGATGCGGCATCGCTGCATCGGCTCAGAAACGCGGGGTGTTCCCCGGTTGGTGCATTAGGCGAGCGCCAACCCGCCTCAACTGTGGCATTCTGCATCGACAACGGTGCGCTTAGAACGCGGGGTTTCGCCCCTATTCCTACTACGCTGCTGGGAACGAGATCTCAAGCACGCCGCGCTGATACCGAGCCTTGATATCTTGCTCTCGCACGGCCTCAGGCAGACTCAGCCGCCGTACGAACCGCACGGAGTGATCGGCGCTTAGCTGCTCCGGCCCACGCTGCGCCCCAGAGATGCTCAGAACGCCTTCGTCGAACTGAACCTGGACGTCGTCTACATCTGCGCCGGCGAGTTCTGCTCGCAGCACTAGCTCGTCTCCGCGGGTAAAGACCTCTAGATCAGGCGTCCAACGTACTTGTTCGAACACGCTTTGAAAAGCGTCGTCACCACGTGTACCACGCGTATCCGCAACCATCCGACGTTCCATTTCGCCGAGCAGATTCTGCAATACTGCGTAAGGGTATACAGAATTGCCTCTCTGCCGAGAGTGGTCTCGATGCAAGGCATCCGCGTGCTGAAGCTCGAGCGGTAATTGCTGTAGTGCAGGCGTGAACGGTCCGTTTTGCAGCATGATCGACATGGCTTCTCCTCGACAGGTATGGCCTTCTAAGCAAGCTCCGTACCGTCCACTTTCGAAGGCTGCAGCGAGTGAGGGAATGGATCCCGCTGCGCAGCGGCGGACCGACCGAGGTAGACTCAACCAGATCTCCTGGTGTGGCTCTTTGGTCAACTACACGTGATTGGGGAAGTGAACTCGGTGCGCGCGGATATCTCAGGGAGCGACCCCACAGCCCAAGAATGCACCAGTGGTGCGTAGCTGTCACGCGAGAGATGCAGCGAGGAGGCAGTCCCAAGCTGTGCTCGAATGGATATGACCAGCTTCGTGCTGATCGCAGGTGATGTGATTGCGTCGTGAAAGACATCCAGCAGATTGAGTCCAACTCAGAAGAAAGCCTGCGGAGGGCGACACGAATGCTGGGTGCGAAGGCTCGTCGCGGAACTCGCCCGCTGCAACGCCGAGGGCGAGCCTCGCGCGGCGGAAATCCTTCGGGGGTAGAGCTCTGAGGCACGCGGCTTGCCCTTTAGCCTTTCATGCAAACACGCAAGGACAGCACGGAAAGCCAAAGCAAACATCGGCGCAGCATTGGCGCAGAAGAACGAGGGCATCATACTAAGAAGTCCAAATCCACGGCAACGGGGCGCACTCAGACTCGTGGGCAGGGCGCTGCGCGGCAGGGTAGTCGCAGAGCAAAGCCCAGTGTGTCGCGGGCGAAGTCCCAAGGCGCACGAGACGGAAGTCCACGGGCGCGCGCGAGTGGCGTTGCCGGTGCAGGCCGCTCCAGAGCCACGAGTCGCAAGACTAGAGCCGGTCAATCGCGGACCCCTGCGAGCGCTTCGAAACGCGCGGGGCAACGTAGCGGTGGCAACCGGGCGCCGCGTTCGGGTCGCCGCTACGGTCCTCGTGCGAGCGAAAAGGTCGGTGAGGTGATGCATGAAATGAAGCAAGGTCAGCTGCGACGCGGGCGAAGTGGTAAGAAAGTCACTGATCGTCGACAGGCTATCGCAATTGCACTCTCTGAGGCGCGTCGCGAGGGTGCGAAGGTACCAGAGCCGCCGGCTAAGCGGAAACGCGCTGGCAGCATGAGTTGGGCCTAGTATCGAAAAACGCGGAGGTCGGACCGAGCATTTGGAAATTGTCCCGCGCGCCCTTGGCAACGGGGCAGATTGGTTCACTATTGGCCTCAGTTTATCTGGGACCCTATTGATGACCTATTTCGAACAATCGCTCTCGCTCCATCTGGCTCG
>JBLNFG010000544.1:0-4271 GCA_050263495.1 Myxococcales bacterium
CAATTCTCTGGTTGCAGCTGACGAAGCCAGGGCCAGCCGTGCGCGGTCACGAATAACTCATCACCCGAATCCGAACGAACGCAGAGGTACTCAACACCGAGCAGCGTGGTCTTCGCACTACCCGAAATTTCCTCGAACCTCACGTCCGCCAGAGCAAGAGCTTCGGAAGCTGACAAGAACATGCTGACCTCCCATATAAGTCGTAGCTGACTCGATTCACAGGCCTATGTCGCGGCGAACGCGTCGCGCAGCGTGACCGCGAGAACGCCGCGGGCCAAATGATGCTGCTTGGAATGCGCGCTCAGCGTCGTATTCCGCGAGCCAGAATGGGGAGAAGCCACTTGCAATCTGCCAACGCGAACTCGATGATTCGCGAGCCGTGCTACACCAACGTCTAGTCAGCCTCCGCGACAAAGAGCGCGCCTACGAAGAACAAGTCCTGACCCGGTTCCGGCTCTATTCCGGGTTGTTCTTGGCCCTGCCGTTCGAACGACTGCAGCGCTCCGCACAGATGCTCCCGGTCTTCACCGACCACTGCCAGCGGCTGCTGAAGCAGGGCGAAGACCCGACGCGCATCGTCGAACGCTTCTTTGCCGAAACGAGATCCCTCGACGATGTCGATCCCAATGACGTGAAGTTCCTCTTCCTCCAATTGATCGAGCGCAAGATTGTGCTCTTCGACGCGCTCGAAGATGCAAGCTTCTCGTTCACTCACGATCTCGACTCACCGGGAAGCCTGACTCACTTGATCGAGTCAGCGAGCGGAGAGAATCGGATGGAGGAACTGGGGCGTTTACTGCAACGCACCGCGACGCGTATCGTGCTCACCGCGCATCCGACGCAATTTTACCCCACGACAGTGCAGGGCATCATCGAAGATCTGACGCGGGCGCTCACGGACAATGACACGGCCGCGGTGCGAGAACTCCTACTGCAACTGGGCAAAACGCGATTCACGAATCGCAACCGTCCCACACCTGTGGAGGAAGCCGAACGAGTGATGGACGTCGTGGCAGACGTGTTCTATGAGGTGTTGCCGTCGATTGCCCATCGATTGCTGCTCGCAACGTTTGGCCGTCAAGACATGCTCGATCACCTACCGAGCTTGCCAAACATTCAGGTCGGGTTCTGGCCGGGTGGGGATCGGGACGGCAACCCATTCGTTACTGCCGACACCACTGCAGAGGTCGCTCATCGGTTGAAACGCCGCCTGCTCGAGTGTTACGTCGTAACCGCACAGGAACTGGGGCGCCGCCTGACTTTCGAGGGGGCTTACGAGCTGGTAATGGAGATTCTGCACCGGCTGCGCTCGACCCATCGAGACGCAGAGAGCGGCGCGACCAACGCCTCCTCAGGAGTCGATGCGCAAGCATACGCCACGGCTGAAGAGCTGAGGGCGGATCTGTGCCGGCTCAGAGCGCTCGTGCTCGCTCGCCATCAGGGCCTGTTCCTCGAACAGATTGATGACTTCTTAGTCAAGGTGCATCTGTTTGGGTTTTACTTTGCCTCGATTGACATTCGACAGAACAGCTCCGTGTTCGCCGACACCTTGCGCGAACTGACGGCCCTAGGAGCGTGTTCCCCTGCATTGCCTGTTGCAGCATCGCCGACGGAGTGGCCACTCTTGGCACTCGAGCAACTCCTAGATGGCGCCAAGGCGGTTGACGACGGTGTGACGCAGCAGTTATCACCCCTGGCTCGAGATACGATTCGGAGCCTGCAACTAATCCCGACGATCCAGCGTGCCAGCGGTCGTCACGCTTTACACCGGGTCGTGATTAGCCACACCAGCTGTCCCGCAGACGTGATGACCGTGCTGATTCTGGCGCGTTTAGCCGGTCTCGATCCCGAGAACTGTGCCATCGATATCGTACCGCTCTTCGAATCCGTCGATGACTTGGACTCCGCAGTCCAAACCATGCAGGCGGTATTCGACAGTACCCCCTATCGCAGCCATCTGAGTGGTCGCAAGGATTGCCAAACCGTAATGGTCGGTTTTTCCGACGGCACCAAGGACGGCGGCTATCTCACCGCGAACCTCGCCATTCGGCGTGCCAAACGGCAACTGACGCAACTAGGACGTGAGCGCGGGATCGAGTTGGTATTCTTCGACGGTCGCGGAGGACCCCCAGCGCGCGGCGGCGGTAACACCCATCGCTTCTATCGATCGCGCGACCGCGGCATTGACCAGTGGCAGCAGCAACTGACGATCCAAGGACAGACGATCAACACCAATTTTGGAAGTCCGAACGCCGCGCGCCACCATGTGGAGCAGCTGTTTACGGCAAACCTCGAGAATTTCCTGTGGCCGAGTGTCAACGAAGATCCACCACGTCACGCTCAGCCCTTGTTGGAAGAACTATCGAGCTTGGGGCATCAAGCTTATCGGGCCTTGCGGGATGATCCAATCCTCTTGGAGTTCTTAGCTGAAGCAAGCCCACTTCCTCTCTTCGACTTCTTGACGATTGCGAGTCGCCCTGTCAGCCGTAAGCGCACCAAGCAGCTGGAACTCGAACAGCTGCGAGCAATCCCGTTCGTTGCGACCTGGAGTGTCCTAAAGATGCAGGTACCGGGCTATTTTGGCCTCGGTACGGCACTCGAAGCGTTGCTCAGTGCGGGGAGGGAGGCGGAGCTGCAGCAGCTGTACCAAGAGTCGCGGTTCTTCCGCACGCTGCTCGACAACGCGGCGATGAGTCTGCTGAAGTCGCGCTTCGACGTGCATGCGTATCTCGAGCACGACCCTCGATTCGCGGCGCTCTACCAGAAGATTCGCGACGAAGCGGAACGTAGCCAACGCTGCATTCTGCGTGTTTCGAAGCAGCCGAGATTGCTTGCCAACGATCCGATCAATCGTCGCAGCATCGAGGCGCGCGAGGAGCTCACACTGCCGCTACTCGTCATCGTTCAGGCGGCGTACCAAGCGTACCTGCAGCACGAGCGCGCCGGCACGACGGACAGCCAAGAGGCCGTGCGCGCGAGACGTCTCTCGATGAAGGGAATTGCAGCCATCATCAACGCGACGCGCAATGCTGCGTGAGGTGCCGCGGTGGACCTTAGGGGTTTCACCGCAGCGCCCGGGATGACGCGTCATTTGAGATCGGCAAGCGAGGACACTGACCCGCGAGGTATCACAAGTCAGGTTTGTTCCGCTAGCTCTGCCAACATAAACCGACGCGCGCCGAGTACCAGCCGAGAACCCTTGCGAGTCGACTGCTAACTTCATCGCGTCGAGCTCGACCGGGAGGCGCCGGTGGCACCTTGCTGAGCTCGCGGCCAATGGCGGCGCGGGATTCTTCCGCGACGGCCTCGAATTCCAGCCCTAATGCTCTCTGCACTTCGCCGGGACGGCGTCCGTGGATGACGCGTGTCACGCGCGCCTCCGCGTCGACCCACACCCCTTCGCGCGGCAGGCGAAAAGAAACCAGCAACCGTTCACCGGTCAGGACCGCTTCTGCTGGCGACACCAACAGTCCTGTCGTGGACAGGTTGTCGACTCGATCAGCAATTAGCCGGAAGTCCCTTTCTCGCACCACCTGGCACGGCAACCGCAGGAGATGACGTGATTTTCTGCTGAATTGATCGAATTGGGCCATCGCTTGTACCAGCTTGAGTCGATGCTAACGGCTGAGCCAAGCTGGGGCCCAACTTTCAGCGTGGAATCAGTTCATCGTCCCGGGCAAACGCAGCACGAACGTAGGGATCCTCACCTCGAACCGTTCACCGTCGGCAGTCGTCATCTCGTACGTGCCATGCATGGATCCGAAGGGTGTTCCCAAGGGGCATCCGGAGGTGTACTCAAAAGACTGGCCCGGCTCGAGTACGGGTTGCTCGCCCACGACACCCGCACCTTGCACGAATTCAACCCGTCCTTCCGCGTTGGTGATAACCCAGGATCGATTCAGCAGTTGCACGGTCTTCGCTCCCTCGTTCGAGATTCGAATCGTGTACGCAAAGAACCAACGACGCGATTTGAGGTCGCTCTGATCGGGGCGAAACTCTGTCCTGACGCGGACACGAATCCCTTGGGTGACAGCTTCTGGATCGGGCACCTTGCAGGCCTGGTGCCTGTCCCGCCAATCCGCAAGCGGCACTGGACTGCGAGCTCGGAGCGCGACGATTCGCACGGGCGCCGGGCGGCTCTATGGTTGAACGAGTGGATACGCCCTCGGCGCGGAACCAGAATCGGTCGAAACTTGGCCTTTTGGCCTTGGTCTATTCCCCGTGGGCAGGGCTGTGCTAGAAGGCCGGCACCTTGTTCGACGCACTCATTA
>JBLNFG010000545.1:0-3265 GCA_050263495.1 Myxococcales bacterium
GGTTACGACGCGATAGATCATGATTCGGCCCGAGTCGTTGAATGAAAGATAGCTGTTCATGAAGCCATCGCTGTGCGAGTCGAACAGCACGGCGTCCGCAGCAGAATAGACGCGAAGCGAACCCTTACTGTCGAGCTTGGCGTAACCGCCGTCACTCTGGGTCTTGCTCTCCCACTTCAGGGTCCATTGCGGGGCGGCGTCTCTTGGCGATTTGGTAACGTATAAGGAGAGATTTCCATCTCGTTGCATGACCAACTTCGAGCGGCCCGTCGCGCTGACGTAGGTGGAGTTCGGAGCGATTCGTGAGCCGTTCCAAATTATCACCGGATCAGCCTCGAATGTGGGCTCGAAGGCGGTGGTTTCGTCCGTGGTCGAGTTACCGTCGCTCCAGACCAGGTACTTGGAGGGCTCATAGACGGCCAGGTTTCCGTCCTCACGCACCGCGAGAAACGCGCCAGGCCGCCCCGCGTAGCTTGCTGTCCAGATACGCAACCCTGAGCCATCGAGCAGCGCAAGAGTCCCATCGAGCATCATCTTTGCGCTTCGAGCACCGATCTTGGCCGTGTCGCTCGACCAGATACGTGCATTTCCGCTCCAGCGGTCGCTCAGCACCAAATTGCCATCGCTCTGCATTTCGAGCCGATACCGCCCCGACTTCGTTTCTTTGTAATCGCCCGCGGATAGGTGCGAGCCGGGCCCCATTCCAACGGCGCCATCTAGCTCGTCACGATGTGCGGTGTCCGTGGACCAACGCAGCGTGCCTTCGCGGTCGCTGATCACGACGTTGCCGTCGTGCTGAATAGCGAGCGCTGCGCCCGGGTATGCCTCGATCGTGCTTTGCCAGACCGTGTTTGAGCGGCTGCGCACCCGCAAAATACCATCGGCACCAAACTCCGCGCGCGCACCACGTGCCCGAATGCCCGACTTCCAGAGCGGAGCAAAATTCGAGAGATCCAAACGCCGCACCGTGAGTTGTCCGTCAGATTCGAGGACCAGCCCGATCTTTCCGTCCCGCGAAGTCCAACGTTGTCCTACCGCTAACGTCTGCGGTGAATTGCCTTCAGCGACACGATACGTGAATTGCGGCGTCGAATTCGTTGTCCAGAGCGGACGTCGAAACTTTCGTTCACCGTAGTAGTGCTGCGCTCCTTCGATGTCATTGCGTGAGAGCGTTGCCCTGTTCTCTTGCGGTACGCAGTAGCTCATTACCGAGACAGGATCAAAGGTTCCGAAATTCGCCGTCTTGCTCCAGTCTTCGGGATGATTGATCTCGGTGTCCCAACTTCCGCCCTGAAAGGAGTCGCAATATTCAGAGTACCTGTTCTCTATTCGGCCCTGTTCGTGGGCGAACCCCAGCACATGCCCCATCTCATGCACGATCGTACTGCGCAGATCTTTCGGGTGAGTAGACGCGGACAGGTCCATGGTGATGAACCGCAAACCATCACCGTCTCGCCCACTACCCTCGCCTTCGCCGCGTCGCGACTGAATCACGATGGTCGTCGCCGGTTCCAAGTCGTCCGTGCATGGTCCCCAATGACCGAAGCGCATCTGGCTCACGGCAACCCAGGAGTTGGCGATTGCATCTCGCATCGCTCGTTGATGCTCAGGGGAGACGTCCGTATTCGGGAGTGTCCAACCCTGACCAGCACTGGCGGTGCAGGGTGACAAATACGCGTTGTCATGGCCAGATTCCGTGCTCCCGGCATGGCTAAGGCAGTAGCCGGTCTCGACATGTTCCAGCATATAACCGGCAAACCCATCGACACCTTTGAGCCTCCACTGTTGAGCGCTCGTGCCGTCACAGCTTCGAAGATCCAGAGTCCAACGATATCCGTCAGTGGTCTTCGAACCGTTCAGACATTTGCCGAGAACCTGTAGCGTGCCATCGTCACCGACGCTCCAGTCTTGCCCGGCGGATGAATCGCAACCCGCTGCGTACACGTCGTCCTTGCCGCTTCCAAGTGCTGCAGCCAGGCAAGTCCCCTCGGTCGTAGATTCAATTGCACCGCCGCCCTTCGCAATGAAACATACGTTGCCGTCCACGCCTCTTTGCCACACGTTGGCGTTATCCACGAAGAGTTCCGAGTCACCCATTCCAACCGTTTGCGTAAGGCTGCCCGCTGGATCAACTGCTTCCGCACAGCCCAGTGCAGCGGCAAACAGCAGTGGAAGGCATAGGGCGTGGGTTGACGCCTCAGCTGCGTTCCGACTGCGCAGTGTCGATATCAACCGACAAGGGGTGCGAGGTCGAGCTTGAACGGACTGCTTTTCCACCGAAGACCGATCCAACACTGCGCACATAGGACCTCCGAGTAAGGCACCACCGATCGACAGACCCCGTCCGTGCCGCTGTTTCGGCGGAATCAAGCTGTGTCTGTGATCACCTGTCTGCTTAGGTTCTGCCGTGGGGAGCCACGATCAACACCGAGCAGCACCGCGTTCGAGAGCACCTTTGCGGAAAGCTAAGGCACCCGTCCACGGTCTAGCTACGGAGGTGTTCAATCAACGATTAAGTCCTGAACAAAGACACCAATGAACGCGTTCGAGTGTGACCCTTAGCGCGATCGACAGCGTGTAGCTGAGCTTCGTGTACCGATGTGCGGCACTGGTTCCGTCGTCATAGGTGTGCGCGGTTGAGTCCGCATCTTTTCCTACCAAGAGCCAACTCATTGAGATGCTTGGCCATCTCTGCGCGGCGCTGGCAACGCATCGCTCAACACGTGGACGGCTAAGGTGGTCCTCCCCCAAACAACGGATCTCGTTGCCCGCCACGTATCGACATCGGCGTGCGCAGTGTTTCCTCGCAAGCGCAACGCAAAGACTGCCGATTCCAAGCCGCTTGCTCGGCGCAAAGTTCACCCTGGCTGCTATAGGTTCTGAGGAATTTCGCGTTGACATACCATCGGGCAACCAGCCATAACGCGCTGTAATGCAGCGTGCGACCCATCCCCTCAGTCATCCTTCCGTCAACGACATTTCAGAGCGGAAAAGCCTGCTGTGCACCGAAGGGCAAAGGCGAAGTGAGTGTTGTACGCTGGCTCGAGGTTGGCTGAGCCCATCGAGGTTGGCCAAGCTCGCGCTCCTCGTCATCGGTTTCTTGGCAGCATCATGCGGGCGTCGTATCGACCCGCGCGAGCGCCAAGGTGTCGGCCAACCCGCATCGGACGCATCCACCTCATCCGAGAACCGAGCAATAGCGGTCAATCCGAATACACCCTCAGATACTCGCTCACCCGCATCGAAGCACGACGCTTCGTTGGTA
>JBLNFG010000546.1:0-2873 GCA_050263495.1 Myxococcales bacterium
CGCAGACCACGTAGAGGCCCAACTTCTTGTCCACGAGGTAGTTGTCCTCGTTGTGGTCGCGTTGTTGGCCCACGTCCGTCAGGACAGCAAAGGTTACGTCGCTGGTTATCATCGAGGAAGGAAGTCTATCCCAGGCCCAAGCCTGGCATCTACAACGCATTTCGTGTCCGCCGACGGACGCCGCCCACTTCTGGCTCGATGCCCCTGTTTTTTAGACGACGTCTGCTACGTTGGCCGAAGCCTGGGCCAGTGGCGCTGACGTCCCAATCCAGCCGCTCGTGTGTACAGGGGTAAGTGTCGGTTCCGGGGCAGCATCAGCCCCAGTCCCTTGCTCGGGCGATGAACTCGCCCGGCTAATTCCAGGGACGTACGGCGCAGGCGCGGGTCCGGCGTGAATCCCAACAGTGCCCTTCCTCCGTCCACTAGCCTTCGTTGCTCGACTCCCGCACCCAGAATGTCCGAGCATTCCGCTGCGCCACCAAGGTCGCCCAGGCGAGCAGCCCTCGTCTCGGCACGGATTCAGAGTGGGAATTTTACCGGGCTTGAACGAACCCAAGATCGAGCATGGACGTTACGCCGTCCAACGCGACAACGACATGATCGAGCAACGTCAAGCCAATCGCCGCGCACGCTACGTCAATCTGGGCTGTCATGTCGACGTCGGCGTCGCTCGGCGTTGGATCCCCACTTGGGTGATTGTGCACGAGGATAATGGCACTCGCGCCGTCACGCAGTGCGGGGCGAAGGACGTCTCTGGCTGTAAGTACGCAGCTTTGTTGGCCTCCTTGTCCGATACGGCGGCAGCTTCGCATCGCGTTCCTTGCATCTAGCGCCAGCAGCCACACCTCTTCATTCTCAAGCCCGATGAGGCGGGGGCGAGCCCAAGCGACAACGGACTCAAGGGAATCGAAGCGCGTGCGAGCACCCTTTGAGCACCAGCGGCGCTGTCCCAGTTCGAATGCCGCTAGAAGCCGAATCGCAGGGATGCGTCCCACACCATGCTGAGCTGCCATTACGTGCGGTGTCAACTGGGCTAGCCCCTCGAGACCGCACGCGTCCTCGAGTAAGCGTCGCGCTACGTGCCGTCCTGAATTGGATCCGATAGGGCCGAGCAGCAGCGCCACCAGCGCTTCATCAGATTGTTGTTCCAAAACGCACTCGGACCAGGACTGGCGCGCCCGTTCACGAAGACCATGCTTGGCGACGCGGTGTTTGACCATCGCGGTGCAAACATGCGACAAGCATGCCCGCCACCGGCGCGCCGTGATTTCGGCATTTTCTGCCAATTTGCACTGGCCTGGGCCGGCGCACTGCGGTTTCAGGTCGCAGACCATCGCTGGAACTGCCGCGCTAAACGGGCGTGTCGATTGCCGATCGCGTCCGGTCAGATTACGGTGCACGCGTGGACCTTCGCACCAGGACATCGCTATTCTGCGGGGCGGTCGCTTTGGCAATCGCCATTTCGATCTTATTGCAGGGCAGGTTGCGACGTCCTCAGGTGCTGATTGCGGCCTTAGCCGCGGACATGGGGCTTTGGTACCTGGTCCAGTGGCTCTATCGGTGGAACCACAGCGAGGTCTGGGCTCGATCGACAGCAGTACTTGCGGTGTTGTTGCCGCTGTTCGTGCTGCACCTGTTCGACTCGTTGGTGCCAAGACTCAAGCCACGGAGCACGTTATTACGGATTACGGGCATCATGACCGTCCCGCTGGCGATTCTGGCCCTATCGCCACTCGGACATCGCGCCTGGTCGCGAACGGTGATCTTTATCTATGTTTTCTCAACCATTGCCGGCGGGTTGGGGGCGTTGGCTCTACGCGGCCAGCGCAGCGGTTCGCGCGAGACGCAGCGCCGGGTACGCTTTCTCGTGTCGATTGGTGCGCTCGCGGTAGCCTTCAACCTGGCTGACTTTCTATGGTTCATTGGCGCTCCGCTCCCGCCCATTGGGGCCGTTCTGACGGTTATCTTCTTGTTCGTGCTGGCCCAGTCGCTCACGCGCCAACGCCTGATTGACTTGTACGACTTGTTGGGGCACCTCGTACTCAACGCCGCGCTTGCGTTCTGCCTTGCGGGTATTTTCTACGTCTTCGTAGTGCTTTTGGGCGGGTTCGAGACCATGTATCTCGGCGCAATTCTGGCGGCAATCGTGATTCTGCTGCTGTTTGAACCACTGCGGCAGAAAATGGAAAGCACGATTCATACGGTGTTCTTTCGAGAACGTGCCGAACTCGAACGCGAGGTTGCCAACGCACGTCACGAACTAACGCACGTGCTCGAGGTTGCCACGATGGTGAAAGTCGTGCTGACGGCGCTCGAGCAATCGCGCAGGGCCACGGCTAGTGCGCTCTACCTACGGGAGCCTGACGGCAATGACCTGCGTCTGGTCGGGAGTTTTGGGCCGGGCGCGCCGTCGCGCATCGACGCGGCTGCTACGCGGCCTGTGCTCGATCGCGCAGCGGAGCGCGGTCATGTCATCATCGAACGCGTAGCGCTAGAGGCCGCCGAGCATCGAAGGGAGGGACGTCCCCAAGATGCGGAGCCTGACGAACGTATCCTAGTGGCATCGGAGAATCTAGGGCCGTTCAAGGACGGCGTATGCGTTGGTATCCGCGGTGAAGATCGAAGTCTGATGGGTTTGCTCGTCGTGATAGACGATCGGGTACGCGACGCGTTCTCTTCGGACGAGATCGTGTTGTTCGAAACCCTCGCGCTGCAAATCGGGGTGGTTCTAGAAAACTCGCGCCAGTATCGACACATGCGCGACCGCGATCGGTTGGCGGCGCTGGGGCAGATGGCAGCCGGGCTTGCGCATGAGATCAAAAACCCCCTCGGCGCGATCAAGGGGGCGGCGCAGCTCTTGGGAGACGATCACT
>JBLNFG010000547.1:0-2826 GCA_050263495.1 Myxococcales bacterium
CCGCCAAGGGTCTAGCGTGCGGGTGGTGCGCGCAATTCAAAACAACACCCCGAATTTCTGCTCAACTCGAGACTAGCAGCCCGAATCCTCGGCGAGGAGCGGGTGCAACCAACTCGAGAAGCAAATTGGGGTAGGGCCACCGCGCTCGCCTGAGAGGCAGCGCACGTACGCGCCGATGGGATTGCCGTAAGCATTACCTCGCCTGCTAGAACGTCCCCTTCAACGTAATAGATCCCGGTCCGAACCCGACGGAGGTCATTTGCAGCGGGGCGGCGGACGCTGAGGTGCTCGAGTCCTTCGAGAATATGAGGTACGTACCGACGCCCAAACCGAGCACGCCGACCCCGAGCATCGCGTAGCTTACGCCCATCATTCGACCCTTAGCTTCGGCGTTTCCGAGATCCGTCTTGGAGCAAAGCTTTCTCGTGGTGCTTGTGCCCTGCTCATTGCAGTCGTCTCTTGGATCGCCGAACGTGGAGTTTGCGTAGAGCGCCGTCGCCGCGAAGCCCAAGACCCCAACAACCCCGACGCCTCCCACGATGTATCCAAGATTGCGACGTGAGGTAAGTGGTCCACTGCTACTACTGCTCGACTCTTCGCGTTCTTCTGCTTCTTCCTTCTCTCGATTTTCGGCGCCGGAAACACGCGACGAAGTACTCGAGAAGTCGGCGGTAAGCACCTTGTTCATGCCTGGATCGAGCCGAATGTTCTTCTCGCGCGTGCGACCATCGGAAGCGACGATTTCTACCTTCGTGCGGCCAGGCATCATCGGCTGCGGCTTTCCCCAGTCCGCCGCCGAAAGCTTTCTCCCTCCGAGGATCACCTCAGTTCCGGGAAGGACCGTGACGAAGGCTAGCTCACCCCGTAGATCTTCCATCTCGCGTTTCGCGGACTCAGCGGTCTTCTGGTACTTGACCTGGGTGGCGGCGAGCTCGGTAGCCTTCTTGACGGCTTGTTCGAGTTCGCGATAGGCATCCATGAGTCGATTGAGCTTGATGAGGGCTCGACCGAGCATCAATTGTGAGTTGGGACTAGCGACGACGTTGTACGACTCTCGGAATTTGGCTACCGCTTGCTCGTACTCCCCCGAATTCATGGCCTTCACGCCGTCTTGGTAAGGGGTTTTGGCCGACTCTAGCTCCGAGCGGGATGCCGCCTCTACGGACACACCAGCGGCCTCGGATGCCATTGGGTATGCGAGGGACACTGCGAAGACAAAACAACGGACGAGGTGGGAGGTACGCTTCATCTCGATCATTTTCTCTGCTCAGATTTCATCCGGTACGAACTGTCCGGGTTTCTTGGAATTTTTCGCGTTCTCAGGCGCTCCGTCTTCTTTGCCAACCTTAGAGGCCTTGGAGCGCTTTTGGCGATCGACTCGGGGTTCGTTGCTGGCGGCCTGAGCCTCGTGAATCGTCTTGGCAGGACCAGCGGGAATCGTGACCGACGCGACTGGACTCTGCGTAGACGCTGGCTTGGCTTCGAGTGGTTCGGGTTGAGGTGCCACGCTTGCGGGGACTGCGAACTGCGACGTGACAGTGTTCACCGGTGACGTAGATGGCCCTGGCTTTTGCTGAAGTAGAATCATGATCAGAATCACCGCCAAGACCGTCGTCGAGAAGCCAAGAATGAGAGTTGTCGCGCTAATTTGGAGTCCGCCCGAATTCTTTCGTGGTGCCGGATCATCCGCTCTGCTCTCCTTGTCTGGCGGCACGGTTGCCTGGACTGGCTTCGACGCGGATGGGCGTGAACTAGCTCGCGGAGTGCTGGGGACAGTAGCGTGGGCTGGCGTCGACTGATGGGTGGTCGGTCGTGCAGAGTCGCGGCGCGCTGCCTTCGTCGAGTCCAGACGCGTGGTCTTCGCGTTCTCCGAGCCCAGCTTGTTTGCAGCGATGGGCTCCAGCTTGTTTGCAGCGATGGGCTCCGGCTTGTTTGCAGCGACGGGCTCCGGCTTCAGCTCGATCACTGGGCTAATGTCGACCAGTTGAGCTCGATCAACACCGTTTCCCTTGGCGGTAGTTCCCGTCTCCGCGGCGTTGATGGGTCCTTCGCCCGCGTTGGATGCTGCCTGGACGCTTTCCGACATCAACTGTTTTGCGACGGCTGATTTGCCGTTCGATTTCTTGGAGGGCTCTGCCGTGGCCACCGCGTCCTCGTCGGGCCAGTCTATTTGCTCAAGCTTGGCGACGATCGCCTTTCCCGTTTTTGGTGTAGTCGTTGGCGAAGTAGAGTCAGCCCTTGTGCTTGTGTTGCCGCCGTTCGCTCTTTCATCGGGGCTCGCCTTGCCGCTCGCTACGGGGAGCGCGCTATCGGTGATCGCATTCGTCTCGTTGGCACCTTGCCCCGCTGTTGCGGCCATTCCATTGTCTGAGTTCGTGAGCTCAGCCGCGGTCGCTGAGAGTGGAGATGCTGCCGAGCGAAGGTTGGGGCTCTCGGTCAACTGGTCCGAGGGATGGCTCGCGTTTGCTGCGGACGTGTCCTCTATCTCCACGGCGGCTGGGCTTGGCGTTGCAGTGGTGTGCGGGATGGCGACCGACCCTGTCTGCGCGGATGTGGACAGCTGATCGGTATCGGAACCAGCGCAAGCAGACGCGGTTTGTTGAACTATCGCGGGCTCAACAGGGGAAGTTGCTACGGAAGCGGGTTCGACGACCTTGGTTCGGAAGGCCATCTCGAACGGCATGAGAGTCCCAGCGAAGTCGACCACCTGCTGATAGGTAGCAACCTTTTCTGCTCCCATAACGAGCGCGACCGCAAGCTCACGCAACGTGGACTGACGTTTGTCCCGATCCAGTTCCAGGGCCTGCTGCACTGCAGATTCCAAAC
>JBLNFG010000548.1:0-12458 GCA_050263495.1 Myxococcales bacterium
GAGGTTCAACTACCGCGCCCGCCAGCGGTCAGTCCTTCAAGACGCTGTTTTTCATGGCCGAGTTGGGAAACTGGCATCGGTTTCTCCCTGCCAGGTCGGCTCTCGACGCCCGTGCACGGACCGTTCGGTCCGCAGGGTGAAATCCCCGAGCAGTTATCCTCACAGCGGACTCGTCAAGAGGGGAAGAGACTCCACCTTCCCCACCTCAGACTTCCAGCCTGGAGCTCCGTTACCGGAGGTCAGGATGAGGGCTCGCGAAGTCACCGAGCTGGGTCTTCGACGACCAAGCTTGCGTCGAGCGTTAAGTCCCGTTCGTTGGCGTTGCCTGCGCGAGGCACGAGGCGCGCCTTGCCAATAGACAGGACACGACTTCCGGCGCGCAGCGAGAGTGGGCCGCCGTAATGGACGCTGAACAGACACGGCGTGTGCTTGCAGCTGGTAGCGGTAGCAGCGATTCGAGTCGAGGCATTGACTGCTTCGATGGCGACGACCTCTCCCCGGAGACTCACAACCGTGTCGGGCTTCTCCGATGCAATAGAAGACACAGCGTCGAAGTCAGTGGGAAGCGAGCGAACGATTTCCTCTGCCCGCTGCTTGAGGTTCGTGACTCGCTCCAGCGAGATCTCGATGATGCGAGGGGCGTGGTTCACCTCCTGCGCACGAATGACTAGCTTGGTCGAGCCAGGCGCGGAAAGCGCCATCTCTTGCCGAAAAGCGCCATCTGGCCCCACCGCAATTGGGTGTCCGTTCGCGGTCAGCCTTGCCTGCGCGCTGGTGCGACCCGACAGAGTGAAGGTTGGGTTCTGCGTTATATGTGCGGCGCCTGGCGTTGCAACCTCGAGCGGGGTGATCCCCGTGCGCACCACCAGAGTTCCTTTGGTCGTCGTGCCGTCGCGAACTACCTCGTAGCCCAGCCGTTGTTCGAAGGGAACGACCACTGGCGCTGGGCCGACGAGTGAACCAGACACATCGATCGGGAGTGTCAATTTCCCGGAACTTCCAACGGAATGAGTTCGGCTTTGAATGGTGAAGCGAGTCCCCGCGGGCGCTTCGAGTTGAACGCTTATCGAGGGAGGATCCCCTGCGAGTTCCGCGATGGAGCTGGTGACGCGGAACTCGATGGGAACGGTGACGTTCACGATCTCAGCGCGCGCGCGGTTGGGGCGATTGACTCTGAGCGTCAATTTGTTGGTTCCAACGACCAACCGCTTCGCAAGCTCGACTGCGGCACGATTACTTTGGAAGCGAGCTGTCTTCGATTCCAAATTGACAGTGGTTCCGTCTGGGCAATTGGAACAGCTTAGGACAAGTTGTTCCGCTCCCGCTTCGGTGCTGCTGACCTGCACGGTGAGGTGAACAGCCGTCCACCACAGATAGAGGCCGACCGTCACAACGAGCACGAGTATGAGAGCCAGCGCTGCCAGCATCCATGCGATGAGGCTGCGATCGGTGCCGGGTCTGGCTTCTAGCGGAACGGGTGGGACATTGGGCGGGAGGGGTGGTTGGGCCCAAGGAGGCTCTGGTGGAAGCGGCGATGGCTTGGCCTGCCCCGGCTGCAGTGGGGCGATTCCCGGCATCGCGACCCCGAGCAGCGTTCCCTTGTGGACCGCGCGATGTTCCTGCTCCCCGATATCGGCGGGGGAGTCGACGATTTGCGGGACGCCTGCGCCGATCAAATGATGTGCTTCGGGGGCTACGCCCAGGACTGTCTTGTGCGGCGCCCTGCCGTGGAGGAGTTGCTGCGCGGAAGCTTCCGAGATGCGTACCGTCGCATTGAGTGCGCCCGCCGGCATCGTAGCGTTTCCAGCCGGCGCGCTAGCTCCCGCTGCGTCTACCGCTGATGCCGATTGCTGATTTCCCGGATCGGCTAGTGGCGGCACTCCCGGCATGGTTGCGTTTGCCTGCGGGGCCATGGCTTCCGGCGCTCCTATCCCAGCTGGAGCCTGTTCCGAACGGGATAGCGGAGAGATGGCACCCATCATCAGCGTCGCTCCTCCAGCTGATCCCGATTTGGCGGCACTCGTCGCGACGCCCAACGGCTTTTGCTCTCGCGCCAGAGGCGAGACACCCAGTAACGTCGCGTGCCCTGGTGCGGTTCCCGCTGCCGTGCCGGCAAGGCTCGATCGTCCGTCTGAGGGAGGCACTGAACTGCTGCTTTTGGGATCAATGAGCGGGACGGGGGGGGCGATAGGCGATACTCCCATCAGGGTGGCGTGTTTCGCTGTCGTGGCTCCCTGAGGACGCGTAGCGGGCTCCTTCGGAGTACTCACTCCCTGCTGAGCGGGAGGGGAGAATTCCGATCGCGTGACGGCACCGAATCCCTTGAGCGTCTCCGACCTGGCTTGGGGTGCTTTGTCGGGTGCCGTTGATTGGGCAGCTTGCGGGGCGTCCACGGGTTCATTCGTCGCGAGGCCCGCGAGTGTGGCGGGCACGGGCGCAAACGGCTGGAAATCCTCTGGCGATGCCTCGGGATTGTCGGCATCTTCGGGACCTTGCGACGGACTTGCCAGCGGCGCCACGCCGAGCATTGTGTGCCCCATTCGGCGCGTTGCGGGAGTGGCTGTGGTGAATGGCGGAGCCTTCAAGGATGCGCCGCAGTACACGCAGCGTTGGGACTGTTCCTCATTCGACTTCCCGCAGGCGGGGCAAGCTGGCATCGCGAGCCACTATACACGACAGGCGGGGGCAGCCCCACGTCGAAGCTTCTGATGGTGGCTCGACGCATTTAGTCGCCAGCTTGGCCCACTTCGCGGAACCAGTGTATCGAACGGGCGTTGCCCCATGTATTTCGGCTTCGCAACCACTTCGGCTCGCCGGTCTCAGCCGTATCTAGACCAACCGCGCGGAGCGTGCTGGGCGTGCCGTCGGTCTTGGGGCCATGCCGTGAGGACTCAGCTTGGTTGCTTCGGCCCACACGCACCGGAGGGGAATGGCTGTGACTGAGATTAGCCTGGACCGCATTTTTGTGGCTTCCGCGCAGCGGCGGGTCGCGCTGACATCCGAGACGGCAGGATATCTCGTGCTCGGGGTGGCTGATGCTTTGGCTGGTGAAGGCGGGAGAGTCGCAGTCGGGGATCTGAGACTCGATTCTGAGGGACGCGTTCTTGTTGGGCACGTAACGCCTTGCTCGAGGGCGTCGACGGATGAGTTCCTGCGAGGCCTGCTCAAGGCTGCACTCGATGTGGCGGTTTGCCTTCGGCCTGCGCTGGTGCGTTTGGTAGAACAGCTTTCCTGTCGGACGGAGTTGCGCTCCCACGAGTTTGCGCGCGAACTCGAGACGGCACTGATCCCAGTGAACCGGGCCGCCGCACGTCGCGCACTAGCTCGGCTTCACCGCGAAGTGACGCGGCTGCACGGATTGCTCGACAAGGAGCACGGGCTCCGGGAATCGCAAGCGAGGCATCTACGAGCTGCGCCGACGGAGGCACTGCCGGAAGAGAATCGGCAACAAGCTGGTGCGCCGCCACAGGAGGGCACTGCGGTTCAGGGCAAACGAACAGCCTGCGAGGTGCTCTCGAAACGCGAGAGCCGTTGTGCGTCAGCCAGTGCAAGCATCCAGACAGGATCAGACGCCTTGGCCCGAGCCGCGAACGAAGGTAGAGCTGAGCGCGGGCTGCCCGAGCGGACGCCAAAGAGTACGCAAGGCGACGCTACCGAGGTGGAATTACATCGGCCCGAGCGGACGTTGGCACTCCCCAACGTGAAGCGTCGAAGCGCGTCTCCCGCCCAAGTCATGATCGGATCCGTGTCGGAGCTAACGCTCCCCGCATCGACGGGTGTTGAGAGATGCCTGCTTCACGATCCGAAGGGGCCAACGCCCGAGTTGCCTCGCTCGACTTCAAGCGTCGAGCAAACGGCTGCGCTGCCGATGTCCGCATCGCCAAACGCTGCTTCGAAGAGCGGCACCGACGCGTTTCTTGGGGCAACCTTCGAGCGTACGTTGGCATTGCCACTCAAGGCGCGACAACGCGAGGACGTGGACCCTTTGACTGACCGGTGCGGGACGCAATCGCTCGTCGTGCCGTCGCAGCTTCCCACAGCGCCAGAGCTTGCGTTAATCGACTCTCTCGATCGAACCATGGCTTTGCCCATCGTGACAACGTCTGAGCGCCTTTCCGTAGGAGAGCCAGGCGAGGCCCGGGCAGTCGCGCTGTCCGTTGAGGACGCAGAGCAACGGCCGGTATTTGTCGAGCCAATCGAGTGCACGATCTTGTTACCGTGGCTCGTACGGGTTGCGGAGCCGGTAGCAAGAGACGCACACCTCAACGTGGCCGCGCCGGAATCTGAGGCGTCTATCAACGTGGTCGCGCCGGAATCTGAGGCGTCTATCAACGTGGCCGCGCCGGAAGAACCAGAGGCTGCGTTAGCGAGTGCAGTTGCGCATCGATCCGTTGCGATGCTCGAGTCGATCGAACCAACAGTGAGGCTGCCGCTGTGCGCTACACCGCGCGAGCCCCTGATTACGACCCTCGAGACTCGCCCGAGCGAAGCTGTTGAGAGCCTGCCGGAATCGGAATTGAAACCTGCTGAGCCCGACGGATCAACGGGTCACATCAACTGTGACGCCTCCGACAGTAGTGTGGTGAAGCCGGCGTTCGATGAGGCCCAATCGAACGTGGGCGCCGAGCACACGCACGTCCCTCTGGAGAAGAGGGCAGAAGCGCACGGTTCTCCGCCTGTCGGCTCGGCTAGCGCGCCCAACGAATGTGACTCGCCGGCGCGTTTGGAGGTGACCATGGCGTTGCCGCTGGTGCGGAGACGCCTTGAGCCATCTCTCCGAATGGCGCGCAGCGAGCCTTCCGATTGGGAACGGACTTCCGTCGATACCGTGGTCGAAATCGAGGACAATGAGATCTACTACGTAGAACCGTCTATAGATCTGCACGTGGACGAAGGCGGGGAATTCGAGACGGAGTCGGTGGAAGGCGAACCAACGGCATCTTCGGTTCCAACGGGGTTGCCACAGCCTGACCCGAATGAGGTTCGGAGTGCTACTGAGCATGGAGAACCTTTGGGCGGGCTTGAACCGGGGGAATTGGGAGCAGCGGAGCCTAGCCACCGATCGGACGAGCTGGCGGAAGTCGAAGAGGACGAGTCCGCGACCGGAGTTGCGACCCACTATGGCAGTCACGACGGTATCCTCCTCACGACCTACAGCAGCATCGAGACGCTCTCAGACCAATTCGTCACTGAGACGTTATGGTCAGAGGCGGAGCTGAGTCGTCGACTGCGTCTGGCCGCTGGCGTTGAGACAGCAGAGGTTCTTTCAAGAACACCGCCGCCAATAGCGACGCCTTCCCTCGAGTTGCAGAGTGCCGCGCAACTAGAGCCGACACGAAGGTTGCGGCGCGTTGGACCGGCGCTCAGTGCGGGAGCAGCAGTGGTAGTCGCGCTGTGCCTTTACGGCAAAGCCCGTCACGGTGCATCCGCGTTGGTCGCTAGTTCACCACACTCGGACGCGCTCGCTCAGATCTGCCGTGGCACCGTGAATGTGCGTGGTGTCGAACCGGAACACCGGCTCCAGATTCGGCAGACGGGTGAGGATCACTTTCGTGAACCGACGCGGATTGTTGGGACAACAGCAACGTTCCTGGGGTTGACGTGCGGCAGGGACGCCGAGCTGCTCATTGAGGGTGACAGGGATGGCCTACGCCGCATACCGATCCCCGGAATGAGGCTTCAGCCACTCGACACGCATTCTTGGGCCGTTACCGACTTGAAGCTGGACGGAGCCAGTTGAATTCACCTTGGACGTTCGGTCTCCCGAAGCCCGGGCCGAATGTGGACCAGTACCCCGAATCGAAAGGGCCGGGCGCGAATTGGCGTTTTGGGCACCAAGGACGGGTCGCGCGTTAGCGAGCAACGCGCCGCAGCAAATGCCAAAAGAAACGGGGCTGGTAGCGCGATCGGCCCCGGAGAGGCTGGTCCGAAGGTCCAATTGTCGCGATGGGCTTCCCCCGCCAACTTGAGATTCCCGCCATGACTCCCGAGACACGCCGATTGACTTGAGTGGCGCGCCCCTGCCATTCTCTCCGGCGCTATGCACGATCAGAATCTAGCTATTTTAAAAGGGCTCGTGAGCGTAGCCTGGGCGGACGGAAAAGTCGCGGCTGAGGAGATGGACGTTATCGAGGGGCTCTTGCAGGCTTACGAGGCAAGTCCAAGCGAAGCTCACGAAATACGTCTCTTTGCTCGCCAGCCGCGCGCAATCCAAGATGTGCCATTGTCCGATCTGAGTGCTGCTGATCGTCGCGTACTCTTGCATCAGGCGGTGTTGGTCACATACGCAGATGGTGTTCAGAGTGACGCAGAGCGCGCCGTCCTGACTGCCTTGGTCGAGCAACTTCGCATTCCCATGGCAGAAGCCTCGGCAATCTTGGAGAGCGGCGCGAAGCATGCTGAGAGCATGCTGCATCTGCTCAAGTCATGAGCGCATCCGTCACGCCGGCGCTGAGTCAGTCCATACTTGATCGGCTCGCCCGCTATGGAGCGCTCAGCTGACGACGCTTTAGCTCTCTAGCCAACGTGCCCGATGACCTTCAGTCGCTCTATCTCCTTCAACAGGGCAATCGGGCTGAATGGCTTTGAGTAGTACGCTGTTGCTCCGGCCGCAGCGGCCCTAGCCCGGGACTGCTCGTCGTCCAAGGCACTGATGATGACGATCGGAATGCGACTCGTCCTGGGTTCGTGCCTCAACCGCTCGCACACGGCGAAACCGTCATATTGTCCAGGTAACATCAGATCGAGTAGGACCAAATCTGGGGGGTTGGTTGTGGCAACATCAATGGCGCGGCTGCCGGTCGAGACCGCCGTCACTCCGTAACCCCGAGCGCTAACTAGCGCCTCGATCATTCGCCGGATCGCGTCTTGGTCTTCAACGACGAGGATTTGCACCCGACCATCATATCCTCGCCCGAATCTCTGGTCTGCGAAAACTCGCGACAGTCCGGCACTGCCGAGCCGCCTAACGCAGCGCCAACCGGACCTCCGAGCGACGGTCGCTGGTCTCACCTACATCGACCCCAACACCAAGCGTGACGATGCACGCTCCAGCAGTTACCCAACTGAGCGCAGCCGGGCGACCGATTGTGGCTGGATCAACCTCTCCTGCGAGCAGTGCCTGGTAGGTGGCGGAAGGCACGATTGGACCTCCATCAACGACTCTCAGGTGCAGTGCATTTGCGCCAGTTGTGTCATCAACGACCACCGCAACCGAACCCATCTTGGGAGTAGCGAGAATGGCCTGGTCGACGAGCGAACGGATAAGAAGGCTGAAGACTTGAGGGCGCGTCGTCGTGCGCGCATCGGATGGGCAATCGAGAGACAACGCAACGTGATGCCGCCGAGCCCGCACGTCAGCAGCCCCAATCACCTCGCGAAGCAGTCCGGGAAGGTCGACGAGTCTAGGCGGGTCGTCGAGCGATACCTGTGTGATTCGCTCCAAATCAGAGATGATTTCGCCGTACGCCACGAGCCGTGAGTTGAGCAAGGCGCCAGCATCGTTGTTATCGCCAAGACTTCGGCCGATCTTGGCGATGTCTTGGCGCAAAGCATCCGTCGTTGCTCGCAGGGGCCTTACGATGGCTGACGCCGTTGAGACCAGTACCTGCAGCTGACGCTCGTTTGGCTGGATGGCATTCGTGACTGTGGGTGCAGGCGTTTCGCCCGAGACTGCGAATGCCTCGGCCAACTCGCGCGCGTAGACTGCCCCAAGTTGTTGCGCCTGCTCCAACTCTTTTCGAAGCTGCAAGATCTCTTGCTGTCCGCTAGATGCGTCAGCTGGAAGGCAGAGCCGAGTCAGATTTCCCGCAAGTTCCAAGCGCCCGCCTTGGCGCCCCGCCATTCGATTAAGCCAGCGATGTTCCAGATCGCGAGTCGACATCCCCTCGGGTCCGATCGCGACGCTTACCACGACCCACTCTCCGTTACGTCGGACCTCGATCGCCGCTGCTCCTGTATCGGAACCCGACTGTCGCAGCAGCACATCGAGAACACGACGCAATTCGGTTTCCACACCGAACACTTCAGTTCCCGCTCCTGGCTCAATCGAGATCTTCGCGTTCGGTGCGAGATCAAACAGCAGCGCTGCGATGTCGATTCGACCGCGACGGTCCTTGCCATGCCCAAGTGCAACGGCGGAAGGAGCTTCGAGCGCGCTCATCATGTCGATAGCGCCGTCCAAAGCGTCGAGCATCGAGTCCACGGGAGGGGCCTCTTCCGACTGCCGCTCTTGCCCGGTTTTGAGCTGCCCGACTTCTTCGCGCAGGGCACGGGCCGTTCCGCGGGCTTCTTGCATCAACAACCACCCGAGCTCCTGCCGTGTGAGTCTATCCTCCGTCACAGATCGCATGATGGCATGGACGGCGAGCCATGACTACGCACCTCTCGCGGCGGCCTGGCGGGTGGCTGAATTTGCTCACGCATTCGGGAAGTGGGCCAGCGCTGGACCGGTTGAGGTCATGGGGCTATGGGTGCGACCAAAGGAAACAATGTCATGAGCGTGGCACGTGGAGGTCGGCTTCCAACGGCAGTTGACCAGGCAATGCAGAAGCTGAACACCAGCGTACAGATTGATAGTGTGCTTTGGCGAGAGGATATCCGCGGATCTATCGCGCACGCGAGGGGTTTAGTGCGGGCCTCGGTGCTGACGAAGGAAGAGGGCGAGAGCATCGTCTCGGGATTGAACCAAGTTGCCGAACTGATCGAGCGGAATGAATTGGTGTGGGATCCGGATAAAGAGGATGTCCACATGAACATCGAGGCAAAGCTCGCCGAGTTGATTGGTCCGCTCGGCGGCAAGCTGCACACGGCTCGCTCCCGCAACGATCAGGTCGCCACGGATTTGAGGCTGTGGGTGCGACGACAGGTCGACGACGCGATTGTCGCCGTGCGAGTATTGGCAGGTGCCATCCTGGGCCAAGCTGAACGTGAACTCGACACGCTGATGCCGTCCTATACGCACCTGCAGCGAGCCCAGCCCAGCCGTTTAAGTCACCATCTGATGGCATGGCAAGAGTTGCTCTTGCGGGACAGGGATCGGCTAAGGAACGCGCGTCAGCGGCTTAACGAGTGTCCGCTCGGTGCAGGGGCCGTCGCTGGCACGGGGTTCCCGCTCGACCGTCAGGGAGTTGCTGCGGAGCTCGAGTTTGAGCGCCCGATGCGGAACTCGATCGATGCCACAGCCAGTCGTGATTTTCTCATGGAGGTCGTATCTGGACTGGCAATCCTCATGGTGCATCTCTCTCGCATCGCCGAAGAGATTGTGATCTGGTCCACGCGAGAGTTCGGTTTTATCGAACTATCTGACGGGTTCTCCACCAGCTCTTCGATGATGCCACAGAAGAAGAATCCCGACGTCGCAGAGCTGGTTCGCGGCAAGGCAGCTCTCGTGGTGGGGCATGTCACGAGCCTCTTGGTGCTCGAGAAGAGCCTGTGTTTTGGCTACGGCCGCGATCTTCAAGAGGACAAACGGCCCACCTTTGAGGCTTTCGACGCGGCGCTGACCAGCCTGTACGCACTGGCTGGCGCGATTGAGACCGCAACCTTCCGGCGGGATCGACTTCAGCAAGCGCTCAGTGATGGGAATCTGTGCGCTACCGATCTGGCCGATCTTCTGGTTCAAAAGGGCGTGCCGTTTCGCGAGGCGCATCACGTCGTGGGTAGCCTGGTACGCGAGGCAGAGGTGCGGAACTGCCAGTTGTCCGAGCTTCCTGAATCGATCTTGACTTCCGCTCACCCTAAGCTGAGCGTCAAGGAAGTGCGTGCTGCCCTAGATCCTGCTGAAGCAGTTGAGCGTAGAAATGTCATTGGGGGTCCAGCGCGAGTGCGCGTTGAGGAAGCGATCGCTGCAGCGCGCCAACTCTGGGAGGACAACTAGGAATGGCGAGACTCGGGCCTGTTCAACAGACCACACCCAGCGTTAGCGCGGTCCTCAAGGCCGTCCGCCAATCCCTCAGGCTGGGACACGACCAATAGCGCGATTGGGGTGCACCCTTCCGGGGTGCCCAACCCTGCTGGCGAATTGCTTGTCTGTCCTTCAGATCGCGCTGTCTCGGGATTGAGCAATTCGGCTCGAAAGGCCGAGGTCTCTGGAGTCATAGGTGGGGTAATCCCGGCACCGGTTGCCATCGGAGCAGTGGTTCAGCAATTCAGCGCGCTTAGGCGCTGAGCGCTTGCCCTCTTCTGCTCGATGTATGTAGGTTGCGGACAGCGCGGCACGGATGTTCTCGCCTGGCGGCCACACGGATTCCGCCTCAATTGAAGCACGTGACGTTCGTGTCGCTCGCACGATAGGATGCTCGGGTGGTACTTCGGCGTTCAAGCCAAACCGGTCAAGGGGCATCGCCTGCCACGCTGACCTAGGATGCATCATGCAGCTCGATTTCGCTGCTCGCGAGCTAACACTCAAACTCGTCTACTACGGTCCGGCCCTGAGCGGAAAGACGACCAACCTGCAGTCTTTGCACGACGTGTCCGCGGCTGACGCAACGGGTCGTTTGATGACGCTAGAGACCAGGGATGATCGGACTCTCTTCTTCGATCTATTGCCACTGTCATTCGAAGGCAAGAACGGGCTCAGAGTTCGCATCAAGGTGTTTACCGTGCCGGGACAGGTGATTCACGCGTCCACTCGGCGTTTGGTGCTTCAAGGCGCCGACGGCGTTGCCTTCATCGCTGATTCGCGCGCAAATGCGACCGAGGGCAATGCCGAGTCGTTTCGCGACTTAAGGGAGAATCTAAAGCAGAACGGACTGAATATCAGGTCACTGCCTCTGGTGATTCAGTTCAACAAGCGAGACTTGCCAAACGCGCGACCCGACGGCGAGATTGAGGAGCAGGCCCGGCAAGGCAAGGAGCCCGTGTACCTCGCAGTTGCGACTCGTCGTGAAGGCGTGGTCGAAACCCTCATGGGGCTGCTTCATCTCACCTGGCAGGCACTGGACGCGCGGCATGAGCTGAGCCGGAAACTCGACCTCGAGAGCGTTCCCTTGCTCGAGGAAGTCCTGCACAAGCTCGGTGGGGCAGGGAGTCTTCACGAGGTGTTGGCGACCAGAGTTGGCGCGAAGCAGCTAGAACAAGTTCGGGGGAAGTCGTGACCGAGGCATCCTCCACCAAGACGCTCGACGAGCTCACCGAGACCAGCGCGCTCTCGATTGAGGATCTTGCTAACCGAGACTTGCTCATTGAACTCCTGTCTGGCGTTAGCGTCATTTTTGGTCTTCCCATGCGACTATTTGGTGGTGCTGGAGGGCTACTCGCCGAGGCGGGCGCCTCGACTCCCGCCCTGTATGGCTATCTTGGCAATAGCGGAAAAGGGAAGCAGGCCTTGATCCGCGTGGTCGAAGCGGTCAAGGCGATTGAACCGAATAGCGGGGTCGTGTTTTCCAATCCGAGCCCGATCGGTCTTCGTTACGCGGTGTCTTCGGTAAAATATGACCAGAGACGGATTGGTCGGATCGTGGTTGGGCCATTTCGGGCGGCAGATGCTTTGGACGTTCCTGCTTCGCTGCAGGCGATGGTCAGTGAACTTGAGCCGACGAAGATCGGTGCGTTATGGCGGGAGATTCCGCAAGCCAATGATCAAACGGTAGAACGAGTTGTCGCGCACCTTAGTAGCGTACTTGATTTGGTGTTGTTCAGTGGGCATCGCGCCCTTCTGGCTAGCAACATGCACCTGGCAAGTGTCAGGGAGAGCTTCCGTGAGCTCCGCGAAAAGACGGCGAGCTTAGAGATTGCGTACGAGCGCCTCAAGGAACTGGATAGGCTTAAGAGCAATTTCTTGGCTACCGTTTCTCACGAATTGCGCACGCCGCTGACCTCTATCATCGGTTACAGCGAGATGCTTACTGCTGGCATTGCTGGCGAACTGACCCAAGAGCAACACGACTTCATTCAGACGATACAGGAGAAGGGGGCGCAGCTCTTGGAGCTGATCAAGGGTTTGCTCGATCTAACCAAGCTCGAGAGTGGCACTCTAATATTGCGCAAGTCAGAGGCGCAGATACCACCGCTGCTCGACGACATCGTGCAGACTTTTTTGCCGCACGCTCGGCGTAAATCGGTAGAATTGATCGCGGATTACGAGCCTGCTTTGCCCGAGGTATGGGGAGAGCCTGCGCGCTTGCGACAAGTGCTGTCAAATTTGACCGAGAATGCCATCAAGTTCACTCCAGCATCCGGGCAGGTGAGGCTCTCGGCTCGGTCGGTTCTGATGGATGTCCCAATGCGTGACGACGGGCCCGCTGTTGTCATGCGGGCGCTCCGCAGAACGGCGGTTGAGATTCGCGTTGCAGACACTGGCATCGGCATTCCAGCTGGGGAGCGCCAGAAGGTCTTTGATGCTTTCTATCAGGTCGATTCCAGTTCAACTCGCGAGCAGGGCGGAACCGGGCTTGGGCTGTCCATCGTGAAACGTTTGGTTGATGCGCACGAGGGAAGCGTCAGAATTGAGGGAAACG
>JBLNFG010000549.1:0-6928 GCA_050263495.1 Myxococcales bacterium
GAGCGTGAGCGACTGGAAGCACTCGGGGCGGATGTGTGCCTCGTTCCAGCAGACCAAGACGGGATGCTGTCATTGCCTGCGGTGCTCCAGGCCTTACATGCACGCGGTGTCGAGCGACTGATGGTGGAAGGTGGGGCCAAAGTGCTGACCTCGTTTCTGCGTCAACGATTGGCAGACGAAGCCACGATCGAGATCGCTCCGCAGCTGTTCGGTGCGCAAGGATTATGTGCCCTCGGGTGCGTTAAAGAGAACCCCACTCACCCCACCCCACGCCTTTGGCCCGTTACCGTGGAACGGGCTGGTGAGAGCGTCCTCGTGAGAGGTCCAATTGTCTATTCGTGAGCACTCGAGAGAGCTTTGGTTCATCGCACCACGCGTGGTCGAGATCCAGAGGAACAACGTGCCCACGCCTTTACCAGGGCAAGTACTTGCGCGTGCCTTGTGCACGGGGGTTAGTCAAGGCACCGAGATGCTGCTGTATCGCGGTGAAGCCCCGTCGCCTTTCGATCCATCACTGGACACACCGGGTCAACCCACGTACCCACGCCGTTACGGATACGCGTGGGTGGGCGAGGTTGTGATGGGCATTGACGATGGCACGGGGCGCGTTGCCTCCGTCCCGCCGGGAACACGCATTTTTTCCCTAGCGCCACATGCCGATTACCACGTGTTCGACCCCTTGCAGGTGGCAACTTTGCCACCGGAGATTCCGGCCGAGCGCGCCGTGCTGTGAGCGGATTTGGAGACAGCCGTCACTTGCATTTGGGATGCCCAGATTTCGCTCGGTGACCGAGTGATTGTGCTGGGTGGAGGCATCGTTGGCCTGCTTACGGCTTGGCTCGCGCAGCTCTCGGGAACGAGCATCACACTGATAGAGCCCGCGCCACGTCGACGAGCGGCAGCGCTTGCGCTCGGCATCACCTCGACGTGCACGCCCGAGGAGGCACTACCGTCCGGCACGGCGGATGTCGTGATCGAAGCCACCGGCAATCCAACCGTGCTCGATCAGGCTATCCAGCATGCGGGTCAAGAGGCCCGCGTAGTCATCGCGTCGTTCTACGGTGCTCGAACCGCGCCAGTCAGTCTTGGAACGGCTTTCCATCGCAGGCGTCTAGCACTGGTCGCCTCACAGGTTTCGCGGCTTCCACCGTCCAAACTTCCACGCTGGACCGCCGCTAGACGATTCGAGCTGGTCCGACAACTCTTGAGACGTGCCGAGCTTGACGGGCTGATTGATCCACCGATCTCGTTCGATGAAGCCGTTGCGGCCTACGCACGGCTCGACCAAGCGGAGACCACGTGTCTACAAACGGCATTTCGCTACTAGGCTCGCTCCTTTGGGCTTCGCCAAAACCACGATTCGCTCCGCGAGTTGTTCGCGTGATTGCGTCGAGGAAATGGCTCGTTCGATCCAGCGGCGGCCAGTCGCTCGCGACGAACAAGACCCATCGGGGCTCATTAGGAACAACACACGACGGCCACTGATGCCCTCCGAGGAGAACCATGTATCGATTGGGAGTATCCGACTACGTCATGATCGCACATAGCCTGTCTGATGTGTTTTTTGGTCCGGCGCAGCGCCTGCACGGTGCGACCTATTCCGTGGAGCTCGAAATCACCACGCCAAAGCTCGGCCCACACGAAGTGGTCATGGACATTGGGGCGCTCCGCGACATTCTGCGGCGTGTGTTGGCCGAGCTCGACTACCGCAATCTGGACGAGCATCCCGCATTCGCCAACCGCCTATCGACGACCGAGCGGGTCGCGGAACACGTCGCGAATCGCGTTGCCGCTGAGCTCGTAGACCTTCCAGCGGATGCCGCACCCGCCGCTGGCGGTCGTCTGCGCGCGCTAATTCGCGAGTCAGTCGTCGCGTATGCAGCCTTTGAACGAACGATATGAGGACCGTGTCGCTAGGTAAAGTGGCGTGATGCTCGCGTTGGCTTGGGTCATCTATGGATCGATCGAACAACCAACGGGGGGCTATCTTTACGATTACTTGATTGTCGAACAGCTACGCCAGAAGGGAGTCGTTGTTCGGATCGAGTCGATTGAACCTTCTGATCCCGATCGCGTGCCGAAACTCCTTGAGAGCTTACGACGGAACAAGGACGACGCAATCGTGGGAGATGGACTCTGCGCCCCTGAACTGGTGGAGGTTTTCGAACACCTCTCATCTGCGCGGCGAGTGCTGTTGTTGCATCACCTCAAAAGTTGGGAATTGGAGCTGGATCCCAGCGAGTGCCATCTGATAAAGGTCGCGGAGTGTAGGGCCATGGCTGCGTCTGATCGCGTAGTTGCGACGAGCCAAACCACAGCAAGGCGCATTCTGCAGCAATACCCAGATTGCGCGGCGCACGTGGTCGAACCCGGGGCGGATCGATTGAAGGTGCTGGAGTGGATTGCTTCGACCAACCGAGTCCGGCTGCTTGGCGTTGGCAGCGCTATTCCGCGCAAGCGTTGGGATCGGCTGCTCTCCTGCCTTGATGAACTGAGTGCAGAGGATCTCCACGTTCGGTTGGTGGGTGATCCCGACCGAGATCCGACTTACAGTGCCAGGCTAGAGCAGCAAATTGCTGCATCGCCATACCTTCGCACTCACGTCCAAAGGCTAGGGACTATCGACACCAATCAACTTGCACTCGAACTCGCGCACAGTGACGCGCTGATTCTGCCCTCTTCGCTCGAAGGCTACGGAACGGTACTCACCGAGGCTCTTCACGCAGGAGTGCCGGTCATCGTGTCCCAGCAAGCGGCCATTCCGTCCGAGATGGTTCGAGGCGGGGCTGCGATGGTTTTCCAAGACGAAGCGGAGTTGTGCTCGAAGCTCCGGCAGTTCGTCCGCGATTCACGAACCCGAATCCTCGCGCGAGCTGCGGCCGAGCGCGTTGCGAAGGTGCTTCCCCGTTGGGCCGACGCTGGGGCAGCATTCTACCGATTGCTTACTCTCGCGTAGGAGCGCGCCAAGCGCTGATGATCACGCCTTGGGCCCTCACCGATCCCGTCCGCGGCAATCGACGGGTGGCAGCTCACTCAGGGCGGTTCCCTGAACCACTCTCGCCGCCGTCGCGAACAGGGTGCGGAAGGCGTCGAGACGCGCGAACTCGACTCGATCGGGCGTAGACTCATCGCCGTCCATCGCTCCCGCAGAGACCACACCGATCAGCTCGCCACTGCGGTGTAAGATGACCGGACCACCAGAGTCACCCGGGCAGAGCGGCACCGTTACGCGAAAAGCCGCCTCGGAAACGAGATCGACGCGACCCGCCGCGCGATGCTTCAGGTAAATTCCGTCATCGGAGAGCGCGCATCGCCCGAAGCCAACGTGAGAGACTTCATCGCCGTCTCGTGGTTCGCGGTCAAGCGTTGGTTGTAGCGTGCGTACGCCGCTTATAGGCTCGCCCAGTACCAGGATAGCCAGATCACCAACGCCGGCGGCATAGCCGCAGCTCGGAGTAACGATGGTCCTCACCGAAGACTCGGCTGATGGGAAATGACCCGAGCCAACCTCGACCGTCAGCTCGGAAGCATTCATGTTGGTGGGCAGAATACGACCGCTAGCATCGTGAACGCTGACGCAGTGATGCGCCGTTAAGACCAAACTGCTCGAAATCAGAGTGCCTGAACAGGTTGTCCCATCAGACACAATCCGGACCACGAATTCTTCCTCGCCATCGAGTGTCAGAGCAGAGCCACCCCGTACTTCGCGGGCGTGCAGGTTTCCCGCGGCAGCAGGGACGCTAACGGGAGTCTTTGTGCCACTAGAAAGCCCAGGTAAACTACCGCATGCCGTGAGGGCAAACAGTAGGACACAAGCAAGCATTCGGTTGACCACACCACTGCGCTTGCCCCGGTTCTGCGCGCAATCCCAACGCAGAACGTCCGGAGCGCCCGTTACAATTCCGTCCATTGGCACCTTTTTGAAGCGAGAATCCAAAGTCGCATCCGACGCGGATTGGGGAACGTTAGCGTCGGAAGTCAGCACACTCTTCGGGGACTACGTACGGCCCAAGCTTTAGCATGCATTAGGCGATCGAGTCGAGTGATCCTCCCAATTCAAGGCTGCCCGTCAATCTACGCTGTAGCACTCTTCTCGACATGTGAAGCGAACGATTCAGCATCGAGCAACGAGCAACGAATCAACGCACTGATTGCGCACTTCGCTGCGACGAATAATGTAACAGCAAACGTGAACGTCTAATTGCGGAACGCCGCATGAGCGAGTCCAGTTCAGCGACAAGCACTCACGAACTGTTTGCATCACCGACAGGCTGTCTGTATCCGAAGCATCCCTCATTTGGATTGCATCAGACTCCATCAACCCTAGACCGAGATGCCGATGCACCGCGATGAACGCACCGATTACCTCGTCCGTCCCATCCCCGAGTCTTCCGACCTTCCGCCCTTCCTGTGCCATTTCCTTTGTTCGGCGGACCACCTGCGAAACGTGCGCGACTTCCTGCCTAGAAAATTGCGGGATTCCTCAGAGTCTGTGCGCCTGATCACGTGTGTGTTGTGGATGCGGACCGGTCACGGAGCACATCAGCAAATCTGCACGCGGAACAGCGCGAGCTCTCGCACGCGTGCTTGCCCGCCGCTCACCCGACTCATTAGGATGCCGCTCCAGAAGCGTAATCACGCCGTTCGCCGGGCCAGCCACATTGGCTATAGCGACAGCGTAATTGCGTCGCATTGCGGACCGGACCGCCTGTAGTCCCGAGAAACGTAACGGCGTGGTCGCGCCGCGAAGACGAAGCGTCAACGCGCGTCCGCGAAGACGAACGCGCGCAGCGATGCGGAGCGCGTGCACTGGCGCGACGGAGACGAGTCCGCACGTGCAACGGCGTGGTCGCGCCGCTCCAAACAAAAAAACAGACCGCGCGGCGATAGGTTCGCACGCCACCTGCCCCTGCCCCGCACGCCACCTGCCCCTGCCCCGCACGCCACCTGCCCCGCCCACCAACGGCAGCATCGACGAGACGATCGCGGCGTTGAAGTTGAACCGTGCCGGTTATGAGGCGACGTGATCGAAGACCAATATGGCGCGCCTTAACAGGCCGTTGCACAACCCCGTTGTGCAGCCTCGCCGAACGGGTCCTTCGCCGACCTCGTTCAGCCGAACGCGAGCACCCCCGAAAATCAAAGCTCTTTGCTCCGAGTCTAGTTTCTATCACGTTGGCGTTCGCACCAATCGAACACTCGACTAGACTAGCAATCGGAGCAATGAGCCGAGAGATCGGGTCTCATGCGCCGTCTAGATCCGAGCCTCTTCGAGCCAGTGGGGATTACGTCCGGTTCCGTCGAGCTTCTGGCTTGTCTTGAACTGCTCGTATTCGCCTTGCTGGGCAGACGTCGCGGTGCGAGCGAGCACCGCGTTGATATCCTGATCGCTCATGGGGCTGAAGTTTCGCACGGTACGCAGATTCTGCTCGAACACTTCGACGCTATCCATTCCGCAGACGACAACCGACAAAACCTTTAGAGGTGTTGGTTGATGAAGCTCGAGTACGCATCAACGCGCGTATCGTACCCACCACCGAAGCACACATTCGTATCGGATTTGTCTAGGCCATACGACGTTACGCCAATCACCGTCTCGACTCCGTCAATTACCTGTAGCGCGGGACCTCCCGAGTCACCGTGACAGCTCTGTTGGTTGGAGCCGCCAATCTGCAGCAACCGCGAGTCAATTGAGTTTACCGTAGTGGTCACGGTCCGCTTCACGCCCGCCCCGGAATCACGATGCGAATTCGCGCCGAACCCCACGATACGCACGGGCGTACTCAGGCTTGCCGTCGTGAGGGGACGTTGGTTGACGGGAACTGGGGTCAGCTCTGTCGGCTGCGCCAACGTTACAATCGCGATGTCGTGCCCATTCTGGATGCCATTGATGTCGAATGCTGGATCGAACGCGATGCTCGAAACCTTCAGGCTGCTCGAAGCCGAACCAAAGTTCGTACCCTGGTACACCTCGAACTCGACACCCTCCCCAATTGCGTGCGGATCCACGCAATGTGCGGCGGTGAGCACGGCGCGGGAGGAAATCACTGTTCCAGTGCACAGTGAGCCGTAGTTTGAGTTGGCAGGATGGGCGAAAATTGCGACCACCGCAGGATCGCCCGCGTCCGTGCGGCCGCCGATGATCGGGATGCTCGCGCCCGAAACCGTCTCTTCGTCGCCCGTTTCATTCTCGAGTGGTGCGCAAGCTGCAGCAATTAGCCCGAACAAGGACGCGAACACCAGTTGTTTGTGCAGAAGCATACTGTGTGACTCCGTTTGCGTTATCCCCACGATGGCGCGCACGCTTTGCGCACGTGAACGCGGTTGAGAGCGGACATTTTGCGGGCAGACAGACCAATCCCGTCGACGCTGTTCGACAAACGCGTCGTCAAGGTGCCTACACTTGCCCGAAATTCGACGTCCAGATGAGATCGGAGCGCGTCCTCGAGTGGGGCTGATCGAGGACGCGCATGCTCATACACCATCGAGGGATGGGGCTTGGGGGCAAATCGCCGCCCTTAGCGAGAACGGCCGCCCTATGCATCTCTGTCGTGCACCACAATAACCGAATTGAGCATTACACTTGTGAAAGGCGGCGCCGACGCAAACAAAGGCTGATCAAAGTGCATAGGGCTCGTACGCCAACTAAGTTGGTTCGCAGTGTCGCAATGCTCCGGGTCCTATGAAGGAGCAGGTTGTATGCGACTAATTACGTTGAGCGCGCGGCTTTAGAGGGTACGGCGGCTGCATGAGCCTACTCGAATCACTAGCCTCGTTTCTTTGGGCATGCCCCCGAACCCCAACTAGCTTCGAAAATTGCTGTGCTGTGACCCAAAAATACACCATGCGCCTGGGAACGGGGCGCTACGATCTAAAGAGCCAGCGTTGACCGCCACTCGGACGATGTCATCGCCTTGAACGTATTGGT
>JBLNFG010000550.1:0-3130 GCA_050263495.1 Myxococcales bacterium
TGGTGAGCGCGTCGTCCGTGAAGAGCGCTGTCAAGCCTGGTCGAGCCTACGTGCCGCCGCCTCCGCGGCCCGCACTCAAGACTCAACCGAAAGCTTCGATCAAGCCGATCGCTCCGCATGAAGCTCCAACCCCGTCGCAGGAGAAGGCCACAGCAAGACCACTCGGCGCGCGTGCGGCAAGAGTGCCCGAAGCTAGAATTCCCGAAGCCAGAATTCCCGAAGCCAGAATTCCCGAAGCCAGAGCATCAGAGCCGGAGGTCAACGACGAAGTCGCGTCTGCCGTCAAATCGGCGAATCCACCCACCGAGAAGACGCAGATCTTCCGGCCCAACCTGAATGACCCGACCCTTCGCCGCAGCATAGTTCCGGTCGAACCCGCGGTGTCGTCTCCGGCTGAGGTAGCGTTTCCGAAGGAGCCGCGATTACCGATGGATGTCTTGGCCTCTGCCAAGGCACACGAGCCACACTACTCGTTGGATAGTAGTGGTTCCAATTTAGCCCCAAGTAACGACGCTGAGGGCGACACCGTTACACTCTCGTCCGACACTATCGACAAGATGCTCGAAGGCGAGAAGGATGCGACTTACCCAGCGTCGTCTCCCGCTGATGAAGCGACGCGGGTTGGTCAAATCCCGGCTGAGACTCTGGCAGCGCTGCAGCGTGGTGCGCATAAAGAGGCCGTGGGTCACGAAGACGTGACGCGGGTTTACGACTCACCGCTACGAGAAAAGACCGATTCCACATCGCCAGGGCAACGTCAATCGCGCCAGATCGACAACTCCCATCAGTTGCTGACCCAGCCTCGCGTCATCATTCGTCAAGACCCCCCAAAGTCTCATGTTGGTAGATGGGTTGCCTTGGGGTTGTGCGTTGCAGTCGTCACCGCGGGTTGGATTTATCGTGCTCCGGTGGGCAGGCAGGTGCTCGCGCTGCAAGCAACCATTATTCGCGGAATCGCGCCCGCACCCGCCCAGATGCGCGCGCAAGCGGTGGATCCGCTAGTTGCCGTGTCAATCAGCGTTACCCCGGCAGATGCCAAATTGACGTTAGATGGTGCTCCCATCACGAACCCGTTTACGGTTCAGCGACGTTCCGACCGACAGCCGCACTTGCTCGTGGCAGAGGCGCCCGGCCATGTTTCCCTTGAGCGCAGCGTCCAATTCGAACGGGACTTGACCGTCATGCTCGCACTTGCGCCGAAACCGCAAGTGGCCGCTCCGCCTGTTGCTGAAGCACCTACCCCCGAGGCGCCGAAGGCGGAAGCCGATCGACCCGCGCCCGTGGCCCATGCTGTGCGTCGCGCGCGCCCCGTTTCGCAGGCACCGGTTGCTGCCCCGGCTGCCAATTGCGAGCCGCCGTACACGGTGGACGAAACCGGAATCAAGTCTTACAAGCCTGAATGCATGTAAGATCGATTCTGGCCCTACTTTGAGATGCCTACTTCCGACTTCAAGATGCGGTAGAGCGTTTTTGCATCGACAAATTCCAGATCGAGCGCGCCGAGTGAGATTTCGTCGCCGATCTGGATCTTCGACGACGCCTTGGCCTCCAGCTTTCGTCCATTGACGAAGGTCGAGTTGGAGGCCTCGTTGTCGCGTAAAGAAAAGGAGCTGGGGCCTTCGATGAGAATGTGTGCGTGAACCTTCGAGACGGTTGGCAACCGGAGCACTACATCGCAATTCAACGCTCGACCAATCGAGATCCGATCAGGGTAGGGGTTACCCGGCCGCTTCTTGACAGGCACGATTCGCCACTCGTTTGCGTAGGGGTCACCTTCGAAGCGCGTGAGCTGAGTGGCGTAAGAGATCGTCGAAGGCACCAAGCCGGCGCTGCTGCGCTTGCTCGGGCGCTTGATCAGGAATAGCGCATCGAATCGCGCAACGAACTCTTCGAGTGTCGTGGTTCTTGCGGTGGCAAGATAGTTACGCAGTTCCTCCATGCCTACTTCGATCCAAGCTCGAGGCTATCGCAAAGCCCTCTCAAGCGAAACGCGCTGAGCGTGAAAGCTGCACCTGGACAAGATATCAGTTCGCTCGAGCGTTACCCGGAATGTGCTGCACCCTTCCGGGTGGCCGATTACGAAGTGTGGCGCCATGTGGTCTGCTCACGAGGAATAAGTGCAACACCGGTTCGATAAACTGGACACGCCAGCGGATAAGCCGTTGTACCCTACCTCCGAGGAGCATTCGCTTGAGTGGCACGGAATACCGAGGCTGGTCGATGATCACGGTTTGGGGGTGCGCATGACGAACCCCGGGGTTCAAGGCCAATCCGGCCTACGCTATCGTCCCATCATAGCGCTGGGGCATGGCGGCATGGCGGACGTGCTTTTGTCCGTCGGGCGAGGTCCAAGTGGCTTCAACAAGCTGGTCGTGCTCAAGACCATGCGCAAGGAGTTGGTTGGCGACGACGAGCTCCGACAAATGTTTCTGGCGGAGGCGCGGCTGTCTGCGCGCCTGAATCATGCAAACGTGGTTCAGGTCTACGAAGTGGTCGATACAGCGCTGCCCTGTATCATCATGGAGTACCTCGAGGGGCAGCCCATGTCCGCGGTACTGCACGAAGCAGGTGAACGATTCACACTGCCGCTCCAACTCAAGGTGATCTCCGAGACCTTGGCGGGGTTGCACTACTCGCACGAACTCAAGGACTACGACGGCACTCCACTCAACATCGTTCACCGCGACGTGAGCCCGCAGAACGTATTCATTACTTACGACGGCGTGGTAAAGGTCCTTGATTTTGGCATTGCCAAAGCGTCCGACGCGACGGGGCATACGCGCACTGGGGTGATCAAAGGAAAAATCACCTACATGCCTCGCGAGCAGTTGCTGAGCGAACAGATTGATCGCCGAGCGGACGTCTACGCCGTTGGGTGCATGCTCTGGCACGCCGCGGCCGGGGAAAAACTCTGGAACGGATTGCAGGAAGGCGACGTCATGCGCGCCTTGATTGATGGACACATTCCGAGGCCCAGTACCGTTCGTCCCGTTGATCCGCCGCTCGAAGCAATCATCATGAAGGCGCTCGCTCCCGACGCCGAGGGTCGTTACAACACCGCGGAGGAGTGTCGTCTGGCGGTCGATCTGTACCTGGCGGAGACCAGCCCGAAGACGACCATGCGCGAGGT
>JBLNFG010000551.1:0-5099 GCA_050263495.1 Myxococcales bacterium
GCAAACGGCGGGACCCAGTACTGGCGTTGAAGCTCGGTTAGCGAATTCGAGCTGCAGCGACTCGAGCATCGCTTCAGCATAACGCTTACCCAACTCTCTCTGACTAGCCAGGTCGAAATGAAATAGATCCATGCCGGTGAGTCTCGCGCTGGACACAATGTGGCAATTGGGGATCCAATGCGGCAACTGGTTTACGAGAGCGTTGTGAGCCGCACAACGACCGTCGCGGAGCAGCTCGCCAGCCACGAAAGGCACGTCGGAACCTAATTCGAGATCGGCTCGCAGTTGTTCGACGATGTCAGCAACCTTAACCACCCAGACCGATTGGCCACAGTCGGATTCACCTTGATGGAACAAGATCCCCCGCACGACGCCATCGCGTTGCGCCAAGCGAGCTCGTTCGACCACCCAATCGTATGCACCGCTTCGCAGGTTGTCCGGAGGGATCGGAAACTCGGCGCGGCGCGCGGAAATCACGCCTTTTCCGAAGAAGTCGATGTCCACGCCGTTGATGGCGCAAGGAACGAGTCCGATGCGGTACTGCGCAGGGAGTCGGGCCGCGAGCAATTTCGCGAAGTAGTCACCAGGACCGAGGCCAGTGCTGTGGAGTGGCGGGCAGGCGGCATACCACTCGTTATAGAGCCGCCCACCCGTGTTGTCGTAGGCCAGCACCTTGACCCGATCGTCGGTGACTTGATCCTGCAAATCGGGCGGTGGTGCGCCTTCCATATTGGACTGCCCAATTAGTAGAAAAATGAGCAGGTTAGGATCGGAAGCCACCGGACTCGATTCCTTTCCGAGGATCACTGGGGCGTTGGCACGCGTTCGCAGTTGGGGGACTACGGCGAGATAGTGAGGGAGCCAGCGTCGAGAGAGATTTCGTAATACCCGTGGCTATCCCAGTTCAGAACCTTTCCTGCCTGTTTGACTGTGCCGCCGTCGACGGTAACGCGCAGGCACTTTCCGGTGGGGAACGGAGTTGGCAGCGTCCAGTTATACGTGCGATCAGCGCCCGACGTTGTGGCGGTCACCGTCGAGAAGAGCTTCTGACTCACCCAGTACGCGCCGACATTCACCATGCTATCCAGCCACATATCACCCCGCGCCTTCGCGTTATTCACGCTCGCCGCAAGGTTTGCAAAACTGAACGCCATGTAGGGAGCCTCAGTACCGCCTGAGAATCCGTGGATGGTATAGACAATCCAACCGCCGCCCGCGTTGGCAGCGCTAACGAAGCTATCCAAGTCCTCGACGGTGGAGTCTTCCAGCGGCATGTTGCTGGGTAGGTGGTGTGGATCGTTATTGTCGTTGGGCAGGACCAACCCGCTGAACGCGCCGCGATTGATGAGGTACTTGCCTTCGGCAAAGGTCCGATACGTATCGTCGCCGTAGGGCGACGCCATCGTCAACGGTGTGACACCGATGTTCGTCTTGATGAACGTAGCGCCCAAGTCGATGTCTTCGGCCGTAGCAATGGCCTGGTGAGTATGCGTGTGATTCCCGATTTCGTGCCCGTCCGCGACGGCTTGTTTCCAAACCGGGCTCCAAGCTCCATCCCAGCTGGTCACCAGATAGAACGTCAATCGGACACCTAATGCGTTCAGCTCTGCATAGTGGTCCGTCTGCGTCGAATTGCCGTCATCGAAACTGTAAGTAACGGCTCCCTTGAATCCGGCCCAATTTATCACCTTGAGCCCGCCCGGCGCTCCTGCTGGCTTTGCAACGCCGGTCGTGGTTGGGACGGGCAAACCACAATCGAAGGCTGAGCCGTTGCCACCACTTGCGCCTGCGCCCGCCGCGCCCGCCATGCCTGCGCTTCCAGCGGCGAGCGGTGCGCTTGTTGCGCTTGCACCACCTTCGCCTGCACCGCCCTGACCCGGAGTGCCTCCCGTACTTGGGGCTGTGGTCGTGGTTGGAGCACCGCCGCCTTGCGCGCTGGTCGTGCCCGCTCCACCACCGGTCGTTGCGGAGCTGCCTCCCGTGCCTGATTGTAATGAAGTCTCAGATTCGCAAGCAACGGAGCCTAGTAGGGCAAGCACGACGTAGATTCGGCGCATGATTCTCCTCGGGTGGTTCGCTATATCCAATCTGACATTGCCCCCAAGACAGTCTGCTCGTGGACGGTAGAGCGGCTCTCCGTGGCGGCGTAAGCGGTCAGAATCAATTCCTATCAACGCACGATTTTCGCTCGCAATAAGTTCACTCTGCCCGTCCTCCGAGGCAAGGACCGATTACTGCTTACTGCGAAACCGTGAGCGAGCCTGCATCAAGGGAGATTTCGTAGTAACCGTGGCTATCCCAGCTGAGCGTCTTTCCGCCCTGCTTGAGCGTGCCGCCGTCCACCGTGACGCGTAAGCACTTACCGGGTGGGAACACGGATGGAAGCGTCCACGTGTAGGTCTGCTCGCTACCCGAAGTCGTGGCCTGCACGGCTGAGACCAATTTCTGCCCGAGCCAGTACGACCCGACGTTAACCATGCTGTCGATCCACATGTTGCCGAGCGACTTGGCGTGGTCTACCCCGGCCGTAAACTCGTCGATCGACACGGGCTGATAAGCACTGTCCGAGCCACCGTTGAATCCATGCACGAGCACGACGCGCCAACCACCCGCTGCTTGCGCTGAATCAATTTCCGCGTTGAATGCGTCGGCCTTTGCGTCCTGCGGGGGGATGTAGCACGGCAAATTATACTGGTCGGACTTGCCATTGGGCGCGATCACGGCATTCGAGACGCCGCGATTGATGATGAACTTGTCCTTCGCAGCCGACACATAGCTGGCGTCTCCGTAGGGGGCCGCCATGGTCCACGCCGTCACCCCGAACTTCTCCTTGAGGAACTGCTGCGCCGCGTCGATATCTTCTGCCGTTGCCGTTTGTGCGTGGCTCTTCGTGTGGTTGCCAAGCTCGTGGCCATCTTGGAGCGCCTGAGACCAGATCGCATTGGATGCTTCGGTCTTACCCGTCTGTATGTAGAACGTCATGTGGACGCCGAGCGCTTGTAGCGCTGGGTAATTCGAGATCTGCGAAGAGTTGGCGTCGTCGAACGTATAGGTTACCGCTCCCTTGTTGCCAGCCCAGTCGAGGACCTTTAGGTTGCCCGGAGTTCCGGAGGGCTTGGCGACTCCCGTCGCGCCAGCCGCGGGTAACCCGCAATTGTACACGGCAAAGTTGTCACCTGAATCTCCCCCTTTGCCACCAGTATTGGAGGAAGTGCCCGATGTGGTTTCGGAGCAGGCGACGGGTGCAATCAGGAGGAACAAGAGAGAAACGATCTTGCGCATGTCATTCTCCGGAGAAATCAACTGACGAACAGGGACGGGTCTGCCCATGGCGCGGGGAGCGCAGGCGGACACCGGTTTAGAAGTATCCTCTCCAGAATGGTAGCTGATCCCGCCGTGAGCGACATCTCATAATGGGCAGCTTTGAGCTGCCCCATGCACGCGACCGGCTCACTTAATGGACACGCCTATGCGTGGTCGTGCTGAGCGTTGTGCTACGCGCCGTCGGGGTACGTGAGGGTCTGAGCCGATCGCGCCACGGCGATGACGCTCGCCAACGGCATCGATGCCAGCCGATAAGCGGACATTTTTCGAGCACTACCTGCACCATCCGTATCAATCGTCGCGGACGCCCCAACTAATATTGGTAGGTTACGACCCCGCGAGGGCGTCACGCGAATGGGCTGGCAACGTTTCCGAGACCGTGGGCAAAACTGTGCTTGAACGAGCATCGACGCAACCACAAATGGTGTTGTTCGAGGCTCCGGCGAACAAAGCATACGGACCTCTCGTTTGTGGTGGCCGTGATTCACTTCGGATCGATCGAATACTGATCCATGCGGTTGTGATGCCCTGTGTGCAGCTCCGCGCTCCGGGGTAGGTCAACCATGGACCGATGCATACGCGAGTGGTCGTGAGCGGGAATGGTTGGTGCCCGCGACGACACCTGCCGCTCTCGACCGATGGACATTCAACTCGCGCGCTGCGTCAACCTGGAACGGCGCAGTTACTTGTGGTGGGTTTGCCCGCGCCCGCGTTGCGACAGGAATTCGCGTGGTGTCTTCTTGTATGTGGCGCAGAAGACGCGGTGGAACTGCGCGTAGCTGCCGAACCCTGAGGAGAGTGCGGCCTCCAACAAGTTGCTGCCGCCGCCGTCTACAACGCGCGAGAACCGCTCGAGCCGCAACCGATTGCGGTACTCGACCAGTGATAGCCCCATCTCCATTTTGAACAGGCGCGCCAAACGACTTAGGCTAATGCCGAACTGCTTTGCCATGGATTTGCCGCTGAGGGTCGGGTCTTCGGCAAGCATGCGCGTGATGCGTGTCACGGTCGCGTGCTTGGCAGAAGCGAGCAGCGCACCGGTGTCGCGTTCAGGGTGACGATTGCTCTGCAATGCTGCACCAACCACCGCACACAAGATGGCCGCGTTGAGCTGCTTCACGGGATCGACACTGCCATCGGTCAGCCCCGCGTCGTTGTACAGCATGCCCAAAGGGCGGGTTAGCGAACGAATCGGTGTGCACACGACCCAGCCCTGACCAATGACCTGCGTGTCAGAACCGCTCTGATCGATGATGGGGCAGTTCTCGACCAACGTCCAGTGAGCTTCTGCCGAGAACGCTCGCGTAAAGACGTCGAGCCCGTCGCTGCCCACTTCGAACATTGCGTGGTGCTCATCGACGATTTCGCGGCGCACGTTGGTGCCCCACGTTCCGAGCATTAGATTCAGGGACTCGTCGTAGAGATAGATGCCCGCGCGAACCAACCCCACGGGTTCCAGGAACAGCTCGACGGCGCGCTTGAGCATCGCGTCCGTGTCTTCGATTTGGAACAGCTGGTTGTAGACGAGTAGCTGGGAAACGAGATCCGAGGGAGCAGGCTGCTTGCGCCATTCGGGTGAGAATGCGCCGGGTTTCAGAATGACTTCCCAGTCGATGCGTTTGCGGGCGACCATATTGCCACGCCAGGCTAGCACGAATTGGTCTCTGAATTCCGTGTGGTAGCTGTGGCGACCCGGAAATTCCCGGGTGATCAAGCCCGCAAGATGCGGGCATGATGTCCGACCGATCTGAGCGATCAAACCGGACTAGTGTAGC
>JBLNFG010000552.1:0-3103 GCA_050263495.1 Myxococcales bacterium
CGGCTTGACACCATGTCCGCTGCCCAGCGAAAGCCTGTATGACTCGTGTAATGGTCTCGTAGTTCTCGCGAGCACCCATGGGGTTTGATCGCGCAGCATACTGCCGGGGGACTGCTTCTGGAAGTCCGTTAGTAGCGTCCTCGTGCAATCGGCAATGTCTCTCCCGACTTACTCCTCATTTCTCTGCTGGCAGATCCGATATCAAGTCCGATCGCCGCGCTACATGTACCGCTTCAACCGACCGCTCGCGTGCGATCGACTGCTCGCGCCGCGCGACATCTGTTTCGCAGTACCCAGTCCGGCACCAGGCGTCGCGATGAGCGAAGGTGGCGTCTCGGCATCACGACGACTGCCGCCCGACAACTCGTCTCACCCCTCCGTCGCTCACCGTCCCGCGAATAGACGCGCCCCTTCTCGGCTCACTCACCCGCGCCCCTCTGGACGAGGTGACATTCAACTTGGACGACGGCTACACTTCCGATGCGAACCCCGGATTCATCAGCGCCGCGTGCGTCACCCCTGGCGCAAACCTCTTTCGCTCCTTTGAAGCGCTTTCCTCCGCGAAATCGGAGCGGTTGAGGCACCTTGGATAGCACTCTATGGGCGTGAACGTTGTCGCCTTTGCTGCTGATCTCGAACGTGCGGAGGCGCTCGGTGACGAAATGCTCCAAGCCATTGGAGAGAGCAAGCAGGTGACCGTCCAGGCCGCCAACGCAGCGTTGGTACGACACCGCGCCTTTAGCCTGGTCGTCCGCACCTACGAAGAGGTGCGCTGGGCCGTCCGATACTTGCGCCGGCACGAGGGCGACTCTTCTCGAATCGCGCCGTCGCTCTACCATCGTCCGAAGCCCAAGCGCAAGAAGGGCAACCGGGATACTTTGCCGGTGACCTCGTCCAATCGCGAGGGTGACGCGCCATCTCCCGAGCCCGCACCCGCAGACGGCTCGCCGCTTCGCGTGTCGGAGAACGGTGTGGACACTAAGAAAATCGGGGTCGGAGATCCGGGTTCGGATCCGTTCCTGAATTAGAAGTCATCCCGCGAACGAGATTGCGCCGCCGCAACGCATGAACTGAAGCACCATCACTGCCCCGACCCTCCGCAGTTGCTGCCCTCACCTGCTGCGAGGGATCCGTGAGGCTCAGATTCGGATTGCGTTCCCTCGCAGCGCGCTTCGGCACAGCTCTGCCTGGCTGCGAGGGATCCGTGAGGCTCAGATTCGGATTGCAACTGACGACGGCGCAACAGCCAGGGCTGGGGTGGGGCCGACGCTGTTCCTTGCGGCGAGGTCCAGAGGTCACTCCAGAAATCTCCATTGCCTCAGTCCTGTCGAGCGGCATGTACACCGCTATCGCACACTTAAGCATGCGCTGACGCGCTGATTGCGTCTCGACGACCCCTCGAGTCGAAACCGATTGCGTCTCGACGACCCGTCGAGTCGAAACCGATTGCGACTCGACGACCCGTCGAGTCGAAACCGATTGCGTCTCGACGACCCCTCGAGTTGAAACCGATTGCGTCTCGGCATCTCGGCGACCCATCGACGTACGTATCCCGCCGTTTGCGCGCCGAGCCAACCAAAATCAAAGCCCGGCGACTGCACTCGTCCAGTCCACTTGCGGCGCGCGCTTCGATGGGCACCCTTGGCCTCACTGCGCTCGCTCGCTGCGTGTTTGGTTGCCTCCACCGTTCAGTGCTGGCTTTGCACATTGGGTCCCATCGCGACCAGTCGCTCCAGGCGTTGTTGAGCGAGCCCTGCGCCACCGCCCAACTCAAATCGCGCCGTGTCGAGCGGTAGTAAGTGGCGGGTCACATGTCAACGAGACCACAGTCCATCGCGAGTGTTGAGTCGCAGCCCACGAGGAAAATGGGCGAGTTTTGCCGCGTTTCTATGCCCGAACGCGCGTGCGAGCTTCATCTACTTCATCCACCTACATGGAGCGGACGCCTCAGAATCCTTTCAGATGCGCACGCTTTTTTCTTGGCGATATCTGCCGACTAAGATAAAGAGGAGAGTAGCGTTAGTAACGTTCGTAGCGACGGTGCCGGTGAGAGGGCTGAGCACCAACAATCAACACAGTACAATCAGTCATCTGGGCTCACATTCAGTTAACACTGAGCCCTATCAACGATGTTGATGCTTACGCGAGGGTAAAGGGGACAGCGGAGCGGGCGTGAGGTGTCTCTTTTGCGTGAGCGCTCAACCACGATATTGCGCCCGCGCGATTCTCGCTGGTATGTTCCCGGCCCGAATTCTTCAAGGACTTGGCACGATGCACCAAACCGAAGTGAAGCTTTTTTCGAGCATTATCCTCTTCGCTAGCATCCTCGCGAGCTGTACTGACAAACGACACGATTGCGTTGCTCGTGCGGATTGCCCGGCGCTGACTTCGGTGGCCGATGGGGGCACCGACAGCGTGGGGACTGAGGTTGGCGGAGCCACGTCCGTGCAAAGTTCGACCACAGATCCTCCGAGTGCAGCTGGGGGAAGCGCGACCGGAGGAGTGGGTGGCGCATCCACGGCCACGTCGCTAGCCAGCCTTCCGCCCACGGCTGGTGCGGCGTCAACGTCTGCATCTGTTCCCGTTCCTTGTGACGGAAAGTGCCAAGACGCAACTCCTGTATGCGACGCCGAGTCGAATAGCTGCGTGGAGTGCACGGATGGGCAGCGGCATTGCCCGCGGAGCACCCCCATTTGCAGTCCAAAGCATGTTTGCGTCCAATGTGAGAATTCGGACTCCTGCAAGACGCTCGGGAAGGTGTGCGACACCGCCCCCGATTCCGCCTCAGCCAATACCTGTGTTGAGTGCGTCAGCAATATGGATTGCACGACCCCAGAACGGTCTCGCTGTGATCTCGCGACGCATGCGTGCGTTGCGTGCGCTGGCGAAAATAGCACTGACTGCGCTCATGTTCCCAATGCCACGGTTTGCCTTGCCGGCAAAGTTCCGGAGCTCAACCGCTGTGTTCAATGTACAGGCAAGAACTTCACCGTATGTCCGAGGCTGAACGGAGAGCAGCTCGTTTGCGATAGCGAGAAGAGTCTCTGCGCGTTGGATCGGGTGGTTGGCAAAGCCAAGACGTGTGAGCCGTGTCTATCAGACG
>JBLNFG010000553.1:0-4724 GCA_050263495.1 Myxococcales bacterium
CACAACAACCCCCGGCGCTACTTCCGGCGAGCGGCACTAGTTGCTCATTGACCGCGAGGAACTGCCGCCGCGGGGAGTTGGTCGACTCGTAGTCGAGAGCACGCTGCGGCCCGCTTCTTCCCCCGGCTCGATGGTTGCGGTTTCATCGGAGGAGGTTCCGCCTGAGTTCGACCTCCCCGAGAAGCCAGCCGAAGCGCCGGAGTTGGATGTGGTGCTCGACGTGCCGCCACGCGCTGCGCCTCCGCTCGAGATCAGGTTGTCCCGTCCTCCCGTGGTCGAGGGGTCGCTCGAGGACGTGGCCGAGATCTGAACGTGACCGCCAGTTCCTGAGGGGTTCAGCGCTCCGCCGCTAGCTCGATTCGTCGTTGTGCGAGGGCCCGTTCCTCCGTTCCAAGGGGCTACAGAGAAGAACGGGTAGGTGCCGCCAGCTGTCGGGGAAGGGGGCGCAGTGGATTGGCCGGGGACGCCGTCCGTGGTCCCACCGCTGCCGGTAGACGGCATTCTGCTGGTGGCGCCGCCCGTCGCGCTTCCTCCTGTGCTTGGCGCCCTGCTGCTTGTTCCGCCACCAGGGGACACCCTGCCTTTTGCCCCACCTTTGCTCGCGGACTTGCTGGTGTAGGCCCTACCAGCGGCGGCCGAATCCTCGACGGTTACGTCTCCGCCGCAGCCCGCGAACGCCACCAGCATCAACATGAGCGGTAGCGCTGCTCGCTGCTGCCGCGCCGCACGACGAACCTTGTCACGCGCCAGATCTTCGATCACCGCGCTAGATTAGCGCCGGCTCTCTCTGAAGCCAAACCGACCCCATGCTTCGCCGGCAATTGGTCGGTACTCACGCGATGAAGGCCGGATCTGCGAGGCGAATGGGGTCCTCCCAAGGGTCAGGACCACGCGTGTCCTGACTCCGCTCGTGCCCGAATATTCCAAGTTGATCCGGGCCAGTACTCCCTCGCCAGGGAATCGAGCGCGCAATGTTCGGCGGCGCCATCCACCACCTCAGCTTGCCGCTCCCGTCCATACAGCGACTCTATGGACGCGCGAGTTCGGCTCACCCCGTCCATACAGCGACTCTGTGGACGCGCGAGTTCGGCTCACCCCGTCCATATAAGGACGCGAGGGGTCCGGCTCACCCCGTCCATACAGCGACTCTATGGACGCGCGATTCGGCTCAGCTCGTCCATATAAGGACGCGAGGGGTTCGACTCACCCCGGCCTAGATCGAGTACCGGAGGGGAATTGGATGATCCAGCAACTGAGCATCCACCCGTTCGACCATGTCGCGCAGTGTCGTGTTTTCCAATCTCGCCACGTATGCGCCGTACGCGTCTCGAAAAGCGAGTCGAACTGCACAGTTTGCTTCATCTCGGCAATTCGTGCAGCTTTCGTGGCTGGTCCGACTCAAGCACGGAACGGGTGCGAGCGGTCCGTCCGTGATGCGTAACACATCCGCTATGGAGATTTGATGTGCGGGTTTCGCTAGGAGGTACCCTCCACCGCGGCCTTTCTTGCTAGCCAAAATACCATGTTGCTTCAGCTCGACCAAGATGAGCTCAAGAAACTTCTTCGGGATTTGCTCAATCTCGGCGATATCCACGATCTGTACCGGTTCGCCCGAACGCGATACTGCGAGCCGGTAGAGCGCTTTTAGCGCGTACTTGGTTTTGTTGGTGATCATTGCCGGAGCACGATTGTTACCCGCGCGGGTTGTGCGGCATCGCCGTTCGATACCACTCGGTGAGTAGCGAAACGTAAGGCGAGTAATCTGCGGTGGCGCACAACTCACGGCAGGAGTGCATCGCGAGCATCGGGTTTCCTACGTCGACCGTGCGGATGCCTTGACGGGCTGCGGTAAGCGGCCCAATTGTGGAACCGCACGGCATATCGTTGCGAGCAGAATACTGCTGCAGAGTTACGCCTGCGCGTTCGGCTACGGCGTTCAACACTGCGCCGGATACGGCATCGGTAGCGTAGGACTGGTTCGCATTGGTTTTTACGACTGGACCCTTGCCCAAGACCGGACGATGTAGCTCGTCATGCTTGTCGGGAAAGTTGGGGTGCACCGCATGTGCCATGTCGGCTGAGAGCAGCAGAGAATTTGAGGTGGCGCGGTAGGCCGCTTCAGCATCTCCCGGCGATAGACGTTGCGCGATCCGGTCGAGCACGGCGCCGAGCAGACCGGATTGTGCGCCCGAGAAGGAACGACTGCCAACCTCCTCGTGGTCGTACAACACGAGCACGCGCGAGGCATCCGTAGGGGGGCCTGCGTCGAGCAGAGCCATCAGTGCCGCGTGGCAGCTCACGAGATTGTCGATGCGGCCGCTGGTGATGAAGTCACCCGACTTGCCTTCCAGCCGCGCCTCAACCGCGTCGAGCAGACAGAGGTCGAAGCTCGTCACTTCCTCGATAGTGATGCCGGCATTCACGGTAGCCAGACTCTCCTCGAGCAGCTCCCGCAGATGGTCGCGTGGCTTTTCATCGAAGTCGATGCAGAGGATCGGTCGGAGATGCTGTTGCGGGTTGAGGATCAGCCCTTGGGTATTGACGTCGCGTTGAAGGTGGATTGCGAGCGAAGGGATGGTGAGTACTGGTCGAGGGATATCTATCAGGTGAACCGCCCCCGCCCGGGTTACGCAACGCCCTGCGATGCTGAGCGATCGGTCTAACCAGGTCGAGAGCAAGACGCCCCCGTAAGGTTCAATGGCAAGTGAAGCAATCCCTTTGCCGTCGACGCGGTAGTTGGGCTTGAGCCGGAGGTTAGGGGAGTCCGTGTGAGCGCCGATGACCAAGTAGCCCGCCTCAGCGGGCGGTTGCTGCCCCAATTCAAAGGCAACGATGGCAGCGCCACCGCGTTGGACGAATGCTCGGAGGCCGGGCTCTGGGTCCCATCGGCCTCGCTCGTCGAGTTCTACGTACCCCGCCTTGCTCAGCGCCGCAGCCACGAACTGGGTAGCGTGATACGGAGATTTGGCCGAACCGAGGAAATCGAGCAGGGTAGAAGCACCAGTGGGCATTTTAGACATAGCATCCAACGACCACCCCAAGTTTTCAAGGTTTGACCGCCCGAGCGCGCCGTCGCAACATGGCGTCGTATGGCCCCACTAGGGCGAATTCGATGGCGTCTCACCCTGGCTACGGCCGCAATTGCGATCTTGCCGCTGCTCGTCTCCATCATTGTCGCCCGCAGTATGGTCCGGCAGGCAACCGAGCGGTTCTTCATCCCGGAGATCGGCCTGCGCCTCGACCAGAGCCTCGGCGTCTACCAAGAACTCGCAAAGTCCATCAAGCTCTCGATGCGTCACGCCGCCGATGCCATCGCAGCGACGCAGAGCGTGCGCGACGCGGCTGGACGCAGGGATAGGAAGGGCGCTCAAAGCCTGCTCGTAAGCCAAATTGCGCGTTATCCAGGTTTGGTGAGCCTCGAGCTTCTTGATGCTCGGGGAGAGACCATTGCTGCAGCCGATCGCGGCAGCCCTGTGGATGATGCCACCGAGAAGAAGCTCGAGATTGAACGTGCCCTGTGCGACTCGGATGATGAGTGTCCGCGCATTCGAGCGGTGTTCGTCACCGAGCGAGCTCGCCTCGACGAGCTCGAGAGCATGGGTCAATTCCTCGAGACCTATCGCAAGATCGAAAAGCGCCGTTTGCAAGACGAAAAGACCTACATTCAGGCCTTCTCGGTACTATTGGTCCTCACGGTACTGATCGCCGCGACCGTGGGATTCTGGCTGGCGCGAGGACCTACCGTGCGCTTGACGGCTCTTGCTGGGGCGCTGCATCGGGTCGCCACGGGCGATCTATCGGTTCGCGTCGCTGAAGGGGGACAAGACGAGATTGGCGACTTGGCTCGGGCCCTGAATCGCATGGTGGCCGAGGTCGAAACGAGTCGTGCGCGCATCGAATACCTTCAGCGTATCGGTGCATGGCAAGAGATGGCTCGCCGACTCGCGCACGAAATCAAGAACCCACTGACGCCGATCCAGCTTGCCGTGCAAGAGGTGCATCGGCGCTGCCCCGAGGACCATCCCCAGTTTCGTCATCTGGTCGACGAAACCCTGCATATCGTGGAAGACGAGGTGGAGACGCTCCGTCATTTGGTCAGCGAATTCTCCAACTTTGCTCGTATGCCGCAGGCGCAGCTACAATTGAACGACCTGGGGGAATTTCTTCGTCAACATCGAGGTCGCTTGGCGCTCGAAGAGGACGAGTCAACGTCCGAGGACGCAGGTGAATCGATTGAGCCGTCACTTGCTGCGGCCGAGGTCACTGTCGAGACTCCGCCGGAACCGAGCTACGCGTTTTTTGACTCCCACATGCTCAAGCGGGCGCTCATCAATCTGGTGCACAACGCGGTTCAAGCCATCGCCGGAACTGGCCGTGAAAGTGGGCGCGTCACGATCCGGTTGTCCGACGGCGGAGGCGAATTTTGGTCCCTGGACGTAGAGGACAACGGGCCCGGAATTCCGGAAGAACTGCAGCCAGTCGTGTTCGATCCGTACGTCACGACCAAGAGAACTGGTACCGGGCTCGGTCTTGCAATCGTCAAGAAGGTCATCATGGAACACGGGGGGGCTATCGTCGTGAGTCGGTCGAAATTGGGCGGAGCAAGAATGCAGATCCGCATCCCGAAGGCGGGATCTTCTGCTGCGCGCATCGTCACCGCCAGCGGCCCAAACCCGCCTGGCGCCACGATTCGAGAACAGAGAGCGAATGTTAGTCCAGCGTGA
>JBLNFG010000554.1:0-3307 GCA_050263495.1 Myxococcales bacterium
TCACTCGCGTTACGTCGTACGTCTCTTCGAGCGCCTTGTCGGCAGCGTAACGGATGGGTGCCGGATGCGCGACGCGTTCCTCGGGTGCGAGCGGAAGCCAGTGTTCCACCTGGAGCACGTATTTTTTGGCGACTTGACCCTGCTCGTCGACGAACTCCTCGCGCCGCATCTGAAACGTCCCTGAACGCACGCGGTTGTCACGCGCCGTCAAGTACTCGATATGGTGTGGCTTGTCCGGCGCGCGCTTGATGCGGTCAATGAACGTAGACCACGCCGGCATCTTTTCGTCGTCGAGATTCAAGATCTTGTCGCCCGAGCGCAGGCCCGCGCGATACAGGTACGAGTTCTCCGGCACCACGGCTGCATAGAGATCAGCCAATTCGAGCCCCGTGCGCGACACGAGATCTTGCTCCGCCGGATCGGGCGTCAACGCCACGACCCCGGCATCGAATACCGCTAGCTCGACCAAGCCGCCCAAGGCATTCGGAATCGACACGGGGCGGAGATAGGTGACCGGCACCGTTTCACCGCGATTCTCGAGCATGATGCGCTCGAGGTCCATGAACCGACGTACCGGCTCGCCATTGATGTGCGTCACGACATCAAAGGTCCGCAGCCCTGCGCGATAAGCCGGCGACTCGGGATCGGAAATTCCGATCACCGCCGCGGGGGCGCTCGGTTGGATCCCGATCGTACCAACACGTTCGGTGATATCGAGTTCGCGCTTCTCCTTGGTGTCAGCAACCACGACCTCAATCTCGATATGTCGATTATCGCGGAAGACACGGAACCGAAGCGTCTGCCCTGGGCTGCGTGCAACGATTCGCTTTACCTCGTCGAAGGTACCGACGTCCTCGTCGTTGATGCTCATGATCCGGTCGCCAGGGCGCAGCTTTCCGTCTGCGGCATGGCCCGGGAGTACGACACCGACCGTCGGGGGCAAGAGCGGCCCTTCGCTAACGAAGACCGAGAAGTAGAGCAGGATCGGGAAGAGCAGATTCATCACCGGTCCTGCCAGCACGATCAGCGTTCGCTTAAAGAGCGTGAGTGACTCGAGCGTGCGGCGACGGTCCTCGGGCATCACGATGTCGGTCTTGTTCGACTCGAGCATCCTCACGTAACCGCCAAGAGGAATCAGTGCGACGCAGTATTCAGTCTCGCGGCCCCTGAGCTTCAGGATCTTCGGACCAAAGCCGAGGCAGAAGGTGATGACCTTAACGCCAAAAGCCTTCGCAAGAAGGAAGTGACCAAGTTCGTGCACGAAGATGAGCGTGCCGATCAGAATGACGAAGTAGAGTAGATCCATGCGGCTTAAGTTCGGCCAGCCGGGTCAGACGGCGCAGCGTAGCACGCATGAGAAGGGAGTGTTCTAGGACACGCTCTAATCCTCGAGTAGGATGCTCAGGTGTCACAGCTGACAGCTCGCGATCCTCAAGAATCTACCATCACCCTGCAGCAGTTGATGCTGCCCGAACACGCAAATCAACTCGGCGCCGTTCACGGCGGGGTGGTCATGAAGGCGGTCGACGAGGCCGGCGCGATCTGCGCGATGCGCCACGCCCATAGCCCATGCGTGACCGTTTACGTGGATTCGATGGAGTTCCATCACCCGGTCCACGTGGGGCAACTGCTGCGCTGTCAGGCACAAGTGACTTGGACGGGAAAAACGTCAGTCGAGGTCTGGATCAGAGTCGAGGCGGAGGACATCATCGCCGGCAAAGTAACGCTCACCAATTCAGCCTACGTCGTGTACGTGGCGTTGGACAGCACGGGAAAGCCAACGCCTGTGCCACCTCTATGTGTCTCCAACGACGAGGCTCGTCGGCTCTGGGAGGACGCACTGGTTCGTCAGCGCGATCGACTCAAGGGCCAGCAACGCCCGTGATGCGACCTCGTCACCACGGAGCGCACAAACCAATGCCGCACCCCAACGGGCTCGCGCGCCTTGGACGCATCAGCAAGATTGCGCATGCGGATGCGAAGCACAGGGCGCAGGCGAGCAGACCTCGCGTGCCACGAGCGCACGCGAGGCCGTAGAAGGCAGCGGCTAGACTCACCACTACCCACTTCCAACAAGTTGGCACGAACAACACACAGATGCAGCACCAACGAGCTGCGCTAACCTACCACTACCACGAGTATCTGACGCTCAACCCGTCAGTGAATCGAGGATCCAACGGCAGGCACTATCTCGCAATTCATGGGCGCGCGTCAGATCGGTTTCCCGAGCCGGACCAAGCGCGGTCATAGCCAATATCCCTTGAGACATGGCCCACGCCAACTCGGACATCCTCGTCGCCTCGATACGCGAGGATACCCGCAATTGATCGCGTTCCTCGGACAGCCGTTGCGCTACTCGAGCAACCACCGCGAGCACACCTGCGTGCTGCGGAGATGATTCGAGACGCGCCTGCAATCCGAGCATCGGACCCCAGACATGAAGAATGCGGAATGAGTCTCTATCTTCCAGGAAGTAGTCGATGCGCGAACGGACGAGTTGGACCAGCGCGTCGACAGCCGAACTGGCACTGTTGACAACACGCTCCAACCGTTCCCGTTCTGCAACGAGTACGTCTAGCGACAGCTCGCAGACGAGGTCTTCCTTTGACTCGAAGTAGTAGTAAACCGCGGGTTTACTAACGCTAGCTACCTGGGCAACTTGGGCGATCGTGAAATTCTCGATCCCTTGCTGCACCAAGAGCGACCGGGCCGACTGCATAATCAGTCGACGCCTCTCGGCGTGACGCTCACGTTTGCGAGCTTCACGCCTGCCATCACGTTCCGAAGCCTGAACAATTACATCGGAAACAGTCATCCAAACTGTAGAATAGCTAATTCGCCCCGGGTTGGTAGTAATGATTTTGGCGCCGGGTAGCACATGTCTTATTCCTTGAGGAACTACGAGAGCTTGGTCTGTTGTCGCGCGGACAAAGAATTTCTCAGGGCCCTTGCCAAGGGCCATTCGGCCCCGCGGTGCCCCAGCTGGCCGTCGAGCCACCGTTCCTGAACGATGGAAATTCGCGAGCGCGGACCGCCGGAAGCGCTGGACCAAGGCGGGATGGCAATACTGTAATTGGCGCCCTTCCCCGCCTTTGGCGATGCTCCGAACGACCCCGGCGGACAGATCACGGCCGGTGGCCGGGGCGTAGCCATTTCGGACCGGACATTTTCCTGGGGCGTACTAGCCTCCCCGCCCGCGGCATTTTCCGAAGCTGGGATCGCCGCCGATGAAGAGCCGAACATGCTGACCTGGACCGCGAAAAAGCTATTTGGCACGAGTAACGAGCGTGCAATCCGTCGAGTAAAG
>JBLNFG010000555.1:0-5378 GCA_050263495.1 Myxococcales bacterium
GAGGCACACCTAGATGCCCTCGTGAATACTCTAGAAGCGGTCGGGGCGCCAATTCTCGATCTCTTAAGTCGCGTCAGAGTCCTCGATGCTCGGCTTCCAGGCACCGTGGCGTTGCGCGATCCAGGAGATCAGGAGGTCACACTTGTTCCGATCTCGATCAACGGAGGAACTCTAGAGGAGCGATATCAGCGATTGGCCGACGCTAATCGCCGTCAGTCATCGATTCGCAACCATCAACAGATGGCGCTGCAGTTCGCCAGAGGGAAACTCGGCACGTTCTTGGCACGAATTGATGCGATGGGGAAACAGTGGAGTGATACCGACAAAAAGGGCGAGCTGCTGCGGCAGACTCTCGACTTGATGCTAAGACAAGTGCGCGACTCAACGTCTGGTGCTGAATTGTTGAACCAGTCATCATCGGCCCGAGCTAACGTGACTGAGCAGCTCCGCAATGCTCGGTCCTACTCCAGAGAATGGCTTAGGTCAGCGACGGCCGCACCAGCCGGATCGGCGGGAGCTTTCGAACAACTTGAACGGGTCTTTTCCGAATTCGAATCAACTTGGGTACCTCTCAATGTGGCGCTACCTGATCCGAGCTGGTCCGACTTCAAGACGCGAATCCAGGATCTGCGCGTGGTGTTTGCTCGCTATGAGTCAGCAGTCAGCAATCCGAATGCAGACAAATGGGGTGAAGCGTATCTCAAGGCACTACGCGACTTTGGACGGGTTGACCACGCCACAGCCCGGCACATTCGTTGTATGGTGACGCTCGGCGAGCTGGGCGGTCGCAAGGTGTTCCTGACGCCCCGCGATGGAGAGTATCTGTTGCTTTCGGACACAGTCGACAATGTCCTTCCACGGGTCATGGACAATGCGCTGCAGGGCATGCGCCGCGCTGCCGGCGATGGTCCACTTCCAATCATTCGCTTCATCTATCACCACGAGAGCGGCGCCAATCACGTCAGAGGCTTTGCTGGAAGCAACTACGTTACTCTTGGGATTGATTGGCCCAACGGAAAGACCAGCAATGCGTTCTTCGATGAAGCAGAAACACCAGCCAAGGTGCTAAGCACGAGTCGCGGTTGGGGCGCAACGCAGTTCACATTGTTCCACACTGGTCGTCACGGTCTTCTCAAAGACGAGACAGGCGCATCCGTCAAGTTCACGATTGTCGACGGGATACCATTCTCGACTGCTTCGAGCACAAAGCGACCTCTGCCACTTTGCATTCAATCCGCCGAGGAGAATCTTGTCGAAGGTACGAAGCTATTTCTCGACGGCTTTCGGCCACCGCCTCACCGCGAGTGTTCCTACCAACAGGGGGGTGCTCCGTCGTCTGGTCACTCGTATGCGTGCGCAGCCTGCGCGAAGCGGCTTCGTACCGGACCATACCGAGTCATTGGTGGCGGCGTGCACACGTTCGACGACGCACAAGGTGACTTCGAACGCATCCCTAAGCTGGGAGGTCCCACGTACAAGCTGCGTTCACTTGCCCGTCTGCGAGAACTCCTTGACTCCGGCTACTTCGCGCTCCCCGATGGCCGAACATCTGCTCAGGTCACTGATGCCGATCTAATAGAATTCCCTTGCTCCTGGCTGTCGTGCGTTGCTCGCTATGCTGGTACAACTCGCCGAGGCTTTGACTACATGCTCGAGGCTATCGAAACACTCAGCAGAACGTAGCCGGTGACTCTGGCGCGCCCTAGGCAGTCGCCGCTTATCGCAAGTCGTTTCCCTGTGGTCCGGGCGCTGCCTTAGCCTTTCGGGTTGTCAGGCAGCGGAAGCCAACCAAGGGATCCGTTCCTGTCTTCGGGTGCTTGGTGGGATCGCAGCTCAACGCGATCGGCCCAACCATCGAAACCTCACCCGGAGGATCACCGGCTGGAGGATAAAGGATATGGTTGAGCCCCATAATCGTGCAGTTCGGGGCAGTCCATTCAAGCATGTTGGAGGCCATGTTCTCGACACCAAATGGACTCACGTCCAGCGACGGCAAGTTCTGGCTGCACTTGCGTCCGCCCAGCACAAGCCCCCCACTGCGGGTAGCCCGATCCCATTCAGCTGAGAAGTCGCAGAAATCCTTGTGCACGACGAGAAATTCTGGGCGGCCTTCAGTGCGACTGTTGCCCCATGGATACCATGAGTTGCCCCACGGAAAGTGGCGACCGTCGGTCCCAAGTGCGGCGTAGAGCCACTCTTCAGGACGTGGCAGTCGTTGCGGACTACCCGTGCTCAATTTCTCGCATGCATTCTGGGCTTGCGCCTGCGTGAAGCAGGTCTGCGCGTCACTCATATGTTCGCAGTACTGCATATAGCCCTTCACCTGACACCCTTGGCAATGAAGCACCGCGTGGCTGGACACCTCACGCAGATCGATGCAGAAAGCCTCAATGTCGAATGTCCGCTTCACCTGTTGTTTGGAGTCGGCTGCATCGAATGCTGGGCCTTCATAGCTGAATCGTCCAGCTGGAACAAACATCATTCCTTTCGGACAATCCTCCTGCGCTTGGACGTGGTCGGAATCAGACTCGGATGTCTTGGCTGTGGAGCGCTCGTGGGCATTGCCAGTAGATCTGGGAGGGGCATCAATGGATATCGGCGCGGCCTGCGGGTCGAAAAAGCGAACGGGCCGCTGCGCTGAGGGCGTTGATACTGGTGATTGAGTGCAACTTACGGCAAGAACCGCAAAGGGTAATGCGGCCCGGATGTCAATCAGCCGCGCAAGATATCCGCCATGGCATATTAAAGTGTGTTGGTGCCTTCTGACGGCGGGCAACTTGGGCATCGGTTGCTGATTCTAGCGCGTCTGCGGTTTGTGTCTTCATATATTGTAGGTCGCGAAGGCACAAAGCACATCAAACGCGGGCATCGAACCGTTTGTGACGGAGGCGTACTTCCTATTCGACGCTGCCCGCGATGATCCACGCAACCAGGTCTTGCGTTTGCACAGCATGTTCCCGTGATCTGGCGGCCAACTAGATTGAGCGGCGTGTTGCGTGCGCGTGGAGCCGGTGCTGGCGGGAGCGCCATGCACACGATGCACCCCCAACCTCAATTGCAGACGCTAGAGCCTGCGCGCCCGTTCCACTGCCGCACGCACAACTTCCACCGACCGTGGCAACGCACGGATCACCTGCTCAACATCCAGATGCACGACCGTGTACCCAAGCCGCTCAAGCTCACGGTCCCGGCGGGCATCAGCCGCGACGCGACTTGCATGATAGCCCCCATCAACTTCCACGATGAGCTTCACTGAAGGAGCAAGGAAGTCTGCGATGTACTTGCCAGCAATGACGACCTGCCGACGGAACACGACTCCCAGACGTTTAGCCCTAATGGCTTCCCAGAGAAGCAACTCCGATTCTGTGGGACGACAGAGCCGCATGGTGTGAGCGCGAGCTTCGAGCTGAGCTTCGCGATGAATAGAGATCGGAAAGTGACGCGACATGGGTGCTCCTTTGGGCCGCAACGCGGGCCTCACCCAAAGTGGGCCCGCGTTGCGGAGGCCAAAGGGGAGTCTGCCGGTGGCGTCGCGAAACCCGAGTACGCGCTCGCTAGTTCGCGACGACCCGTAATTCGAACGATGCAGTTGGGTCGTCTATGCTCACGTCTCAACTGCGGCAAGCATGGCGCCAGTGCATCCTGCCGCAGCTTGCAGTGTCGATTCGAGCTAGCCCATCGCTACCGTCTTCTCCACCCGCGCGCAGCGCCTGCGTCAATTCCGTCGATCGTGCTAACCTTTCCGCGCCATGGAGTTGCAGGCGCGAGTACGGGTTTGGGGAAGACCGCGCGGCCGCAGCGGCACTCGTCTGCCGCGCGTTGTTTTTTCGACGCACCGCGTCCGCGAGGACGAGCGAGTTGGGGCAGGATCAGTTCAATCTCTGGGTCAAGAATGGTCCCGCGGAAGGCGAGAAAGAACCGCGGGGCACCGAGATTGGCCAGTATGGCCGTCTGCAGCCGGACCTCTGGGGCGCGATGTTCGACTTGTACGAATACAATCTCCGCGACGAACTCGGCGAGAACAGCGACGGAGTCGCGACACTCCGGCAAGGTCTCACCTGGGTCGATGGCGACAAGAAGACGGTGGGATTCGGCGAGAAGCATCCGACAACGGAAAATGCCCTCGACGGCATGCGAAGTCAGGCGGACAGACGCGTCGAAGTCCTGATGTTTGACGCCGGGGAAGAGCCGGACTTGGCGGCGACGAATGGTGAGGATATTTACGATGGGGTGACGTTTGAGAGGACGACACTCGAGCCGATGACGACGGCGAGGCGCGAGCCGGTCGTTGTTGCCCTGAGAGACACAGCGGGGCAACCAATTGCTGGAGCAGGGGTCGAGCTCTCGATGGGTGATGCCGTGTACGCCACCGGCATTACGAACAGTCTCGGCGAGTGCCAACTCAAGGCTGAGGAATTGCCTGAGGTGGTTCTAAGAACCACACACATTGACGAGTCAAAATTCTCGACCGCAGAGCTCGTTGAACAGCCCTACTACTTCGCCGACGAATTTGCGGAGGGAGTCCTACTGCCGTTTGGGCACCACATCGTCGTCACGCTCTCGTTGTGTCATTTTAGTCTGACCCTGGACGATACGACCCTCCTATCAGAGCCGCAGATAGCAACCTTGGTGAGCGCAGACGGTACGATTCAGAGGCAGGCGCAGCTTCCTGCGAGGACGCGAGGCAACGTGGGATCGGTAGTCGAGTTCGCTGGGCTTCCCACATTCAAGAAGAAATACCGATTGTCAATCACGACCGGCAAGCTTGCTGACATCGTGTTCGAAGGGAAAACATTGCTCGAGGTTGCTGGAATTATCAATGACGCTCGCGGCAGCCTGGTTGAGCCAGAGTCCGATTCGAGTCAAGGACAGGCGCCGGCAACTAGAGAAGCAGGGGAATCCAATGAAGCCACCGAGTGATGCTAGTCGAATCGGCAACGCGTTGCGCAAGCTCGTGCAACGTTTTACCGAGCCGTTCATCGACGTTTGGGAATCGAATCTGAACGATCGCGGTTCGCGGATGATGATGCGCGTCATTGGTACGGGATTGCTAGCTCTTGGCGTCGGGGTGGCCATCAACGACTGGACCAAGCACATTTCCAAGCGCCTGGAGTCGATTCCTAATCCTGTGCCTGCGTACGCGGACGGGACAGGCTGCAATCGAGTTCGAGGAGGCGACTACCTTCTCAATCTGTCCGCCACTGCTCATACTTGGTGCACTGGTGCGGACTATGTCTGCGCTTGGGAGACGCACGTTCCCGTCATTTATAGCGAGGACAACCCGGGTCACTGTCGCCGCGCAGATCGAGTCCGCAGACTAAGCATTCGCGACTGGGTGTGCGCTATAGCCCACGCACCTGCGGCAATTGCCTTCGGCA
>JBLNFG010000556.1:0-4932 GCA_050263495.1 Myxococcales bacterium
ACATGGTGTTCCACAAGGACGCCCTCAAGTACTTCGATGCAGCGCCAAGCTGCATCATGGAGCGGGAGCCGATGGAGCGACTGGCCAAAGACGGTCAGCTGATGGCATACCGGCACGAAGGGTTCTTCTTTGCGATGGACACGTACCGCGAGTACGTGGAACTCAATTCACTCTGGGACAAGGGACAAGCTCCGTGGAAGGTCTGGCCGTGAACGACTTCGGTTCGGCGTTGTCCCGCTACCAGGGGCGGCAGGTCTTCGTCACTGGACACACCGGGTTCAAGGGTTCGTGGCTCACCGCATGGCTGCACTCCTTGGGCGCTGCCGTTCATGGCTACTCGCTGCCGGCACCAACCCAACCCAGCAACTTCGAGGTCTCGCGCGTGCGAGAACTCTGTCGAAGCCACCACGAAGCGGATATTCGCGACAGCCAGCGGTTGGAGGCAGCCCTGCGCTCGAGTGACGCCGAATTCGTGTTCCATCTGGCGGCGCAGCCGCTTGTGCGTGACAGCTACGACGCGCCTGTCGACACCTTCGACGTCAACGTGATGGGTACGGTGCGTGTCCTGGATGCGATCAGGAAGATCGGACGACCTTGCACGGTCGTAGTCATCACGAGCGACAAGTGTTACCAGAACGTGGAGCAAGTTTGGGGCTATCGCGAAGTCGATCCAATGGGCGGTGACGATCCCTACAGTGCTAGCAAAGGGTGCACTGAATTGGTCGTGGCGTCTTATCGCAAGTCGTTCTTTTCCCCTGAAAAGCTAGAGACGCACGGTGTGCGCCTGGCATCGGCTCGCGCCGGTAATGTGATTGGTGGTGGCGACTGGGCACGCGACCGCATTATCTGCGATATGGTTCGCGCCTTCAGCGAGGGACGCACCGTTGTGGTGCGTAACCCCTCCGCAGTGAGGCCGTGGCAGCACGTGCTCGAACCGCTCGGTGGCTATCTATACTTGGCACAACGGATGGCTGTCTCTCCCGATCCAGCGCTGCTGAGTGGATGGAACTTCGGCCCACGCACGGGCGAGACTCTGCCCGTCTCGCAGCTCGCGGATTTGTTCCTCTCTCACTGGGGGGAGGGGCGTTGGGAACACCAATCGAGCGATCGACCCTTGCACGAGGCGCGTCTGCTTCGGTTATCGATCGACAAGGCAGTAAGTGACTTGGGATGGCAACCCACCTGGGGTGTCGCGGAGGCGGTCCGGCGAACTGCGTCGTGGTACCGCGACTACTACCGGGGTGGCGCCGACATGCAAGCGGTCTGCATGTCCGACATCCGTGATTATCAGAGTGCTGCAAGCTTGAGCTAGACCACCGCCATGGTGTTTCGAGACGCATAGAGGGATCCAGAGTGATGGGACAATCAGAGCGAAAACAACGGATACTGGACGAGGTGAGAGAGCTCATTGCCGAACGCCTGGGCGGGCAAGCATTCGTGCCGGGGCAGAGCATCGTGCGCTATGCGGGCCGCGTCTACGATGCGGACGAGGTGGTCAACCTCGTGGACTCGAGTCTCGAATTCTGGCTCACCGCCGGACGCTATGCGGACGAGTTCGAGAACCGGATTGCCGAGTGGTTGGGTGGTACCGACGGCGTACTGGTTAATTCCGGTTCATCGGCGAACTTAGTGGCGGTTTCCGCCGCGACCTCCCACTTACTCGGAGAGCGCTGTCTCAAGCCAGGAGACGAGGTCATTACGGCCGCTGCAGGGTTCCCCACCACGGTGGCACCCATCATTCAGAACCGCCTTTTGCCGGTCTTTGTGGATGTCGAGCTTGGAACCTACGTGCCCACGTTCGAAGCGGTTGCAGAGGCGATAGGTCCGCGAACGCGCGCCATCTTCATGGCTCATACGCTGGCCAATCCGTTTCCCGTCGCGCGGCTGCGAGAACTGTGCGCAAGCCGCAATATCCTGCTGTTGGAAGACTGCTGCGACGCGCTCGGAAGCACGCATGCGGGCAAGCCCTGCGGATCCTTTGGCATCGCTGGCTCGCTCTCGTTCTACCCGGCCCATCACATCACCATGGGCGAGGGCGGAGCGGTAGTGACGGCCGACCCGGACTACGCACGCGCTGCCCGGTCGTTCCGCGACTGGGGACGCGATTGCTACTGCGCAGCGGCTGAGAACAACACCTGCGGTCGTCGATTCTCGCAACAGTGCGGCAATCTCCCGTTCGGATACGACCACAAATACGTTTATTCGCACGTCGGCTACAATCTGAAGGTGACGGACATGCAGGCCGCCATCGGTTGTGCCCAATTGGATAAACTTCCGACGTTCGTCCAAGCTCGCAAGAACAACTTCCTCGCTCTCAAGCAGGGGCTACGGAAGTACGAGGACCGTCTGATTCTGCCGGTAGCTTCTGCCGACAGTGATCCAGCGTGGTTCGGGTTTCCGATCACGGTGCGCTCGAATGCCGGCTTCGGCCGCACGGATCTCACGCGCTTTCTCGAGGAGAACAAGGTCGAGACGCGAAACATCTTCGGGGGCAATCTCCTGCGCCAACCCGCCTATCAGAACATCGAGCACCGCGTGCATGGCGAGCTAACCAATACTGACATCGTGATGAACGACAGCTTCTTCATTGGGACCTATCCCGGGCTCGGGACAGCGCAGATTGCCTACATGTTGGATACCTTTGCTGCCTTCTTCCGAAACAGGTAAGGCTCAGGTTCTGAGCGCGAGGACTTATGCCGACCCCGATTAAGGTTGCTGGGACTGTCTCGGAGATTGTCGAACATGCCGCTGATCTGCGTTCGTTCGTAATCAAGCCCGAACGACGAATTCCCTCGTTCATTCCTGGGCAATTCCTGCACCTAGCACTCGATGCCTATGAGCCCGGTTCACATTGGCCGGATTCCAGGGTGTTCTCGATCGCGAGTTCACCTACTGAACGTCAATCGGTGCGGATCACCATTTCGCGACAGGGTGAGTTCACCTCGCGCATGTTCGCCGAAATGCGGCAAGGCAGCCGCGTATGGCTGAAGCTCCCATATGGAACCTTTTGCCCCAACGCCGAGCTAGACGGTCGTATGGTAATGCTCGCGGGCGGCAGCGGCATCACGCCGTTCGTTTCGTTTCTCGAATGGGCCGCATCGGCGCAGCCGAATGCTGCCGTCGATTTGCATTACGGAGCGCGTACCCCAGATCTACTGATCTATCGCGCGACGATTGAGCGATGCCAAGCGGCTGGCCTTCGCAACCTCCGCGCCCGTTATTACGCCGAGCAAACCAAACCAGGCGAGAGCGATTCAGGGCTGATTCAGGGCCGTTTGTCCGCTTCTACGGTCTGGAGTGGGCTTGAGCAACCCAAGGCTTGCCGGTACTACCTATCAGGGCCTCGAGCCATGATTGATACCTTCCGTGCGCAGCTGCACGAGTTGGGTGCAAGCCCTGAGTCGGTGCTTTCCGATGACTGGAGCTGAGTCAGCGGATCCGCAGCCGGTCTTGGCGCCGTCATCTCCCGAGGGGCCTTCACCTGCCCCGCGTCGAACGGGTTTGATGGGTCTGGTAACGCGCTACGGGCAACTCATCCGCTACTTGGTCGTCGGTGGTTTCAACACCGTCTTTGGTTACGGTTGCTTTGCCGTGCTGAACTATCTCCTTACCGGGCGAGTTCCGTATCCTTACATGGTGGCGAACGTGGGCTCGAACGTGATTGCGATCACGGTCGCTTTCCTTGGATACAAATGGTTCGTCTTCAGAACCAAGGGCAACTACCTGCGCGAATACCTGCGCACTTACCTGGTATACGGCTCGTCGGTGCTTCTGGGGCTGGTGCTATTGCCTTTCTTCGTTGCGCTGGTGGGGCGAATTCTAAAGAACCAGTTACTGGTTCCCTACGTGGCTCAAGCGATTGCAATGCCGGTGGTCATCATCGGCAGTTACATTGGTCATAAGTGGTTCTCATTTCGCGCTCCGTAGTTCACGCGGCGAATTGGGTTTAGGCGCATGTCCAAAGTTCGAAGGCGGTATCGCAATCGTCGGTATCGCGCAGGCGCCGAGCGCCCGCCGTTTCCGTGGACTGCGCGACTAGTGAGAGACGCGGAGAATTCTCGGGCATTGGCGCATCTCCGACCGACGATTTCGGCCGAGTGCAGCGGATCGGTGGTCAGCTCTTCCAGTGAATGACCTGAACGCGACCCATGAGGCGTGATCAGGGCGGTTACTTGCCGAAAGTCGCCGCGTGCAAGCGCGCATTTCGCGGGCTCTCGACACGCCGCCAATCTTCTGCCTGCACCGTCCCAACCATTTCCACAGCGCGCACAAAACCTACAGAATCTCGCAGCCCAAGCCACTCAACGACTCACGTAAAGGTCCAAATTCGGACGACGGACCCAGTGAGTTCAATGGTACTCCTCAGCACTGAATTGCTTTGGAGCCGCGGCCGGGCAGCACCAACTCGACGACCATCGTCGCGATTGGTAATGTCCGCCACGGTTGCGAGCCAGCCCTGTAAGGCTTTCCTATGAAACGCGTCACTATCGTTCTGCCCTGCTTCAACGAAGAAGATAACTTACGCGAGCTCTATCGACGGCTTACGGATACGACGCGCACGCTGAACGATAGGTATGTCTTCGAATTCCTCTTCATCGATAATGCGTCCACTGACGGCACCGTAGCTGTCCTGCGCGAACTTGCTGCGAGCGATGCTCGCGTCAAAGCCATCGTGAATGCGCGCAATTTCGGCCACATTCGGTCGCCGTACTACGGTCTGCTTCAGGCCGAGGGTGATGTCACCGCGGTGATGGCAACGGATCTACAGGACCCTCCGGAGCTGCTACCGGAATTCTTGAAGAAGTGGGAAGAGGGGTATCGAGTGGTGGTGGGGGTGAAGGCGAAGAGCGAGGAATCTTTCGTATTCTACTCCTTGCGCTCGCTCTACTATCGTACCTTGGGCAAACTGTCCGAGGTCGAACTGATTCAGCA
>JBLNFG010000557.1:0-2599 GCA_050263495.1 Myxococcales bacterium
GCGCGGGAGCGGTAGGAGTATTTCCCGATCCGCGGCGTCTGCTACGGATCCGACTGCCCTGAGTAGCGCGATTCCGTCGACGTGGGTTCTTCGGACCGTCGCTACGCGGCTGATCACGCGACTGGCCACGCTCAGCCGTCACTCTGTCCGCGAATTGCTGGTACCCTCGGATCAATCCACTCCGCTCGCCGTTAGTTTGGCCATCGATTACCGAGATTGCGCGGCGGCAGTAGGCGGGCGCGCAGCGGACGCGGCGTTCGGGGTGAAACCCCCGAGAAAAACGAGCAGGGCCGCGGCTGCGCAGCTGCCCCGCGCAGCGGCGCCAAAAGTCCTCCAAGACTTTTGGCGAGCGGCCTTTGGTCAACAGGCCAAAGGCTTCGTGAGCTCGCCGCAACCGTCCGCGCTCGTCTCAGCCGGGCACCCGCGACGCGACCCAACATGGGAAAGTGTCGGCAGCGAACGTGCGCACCCCGCAGCAGCCGAGCCCGAACGTGAGGTGTGGCGCGCCTGACCAACAAAAATGCTGACAGGCAGGAGCCGAATCGGACCGGTCTGCGTTCGAAAGCAGCGCGGTTTTAGGGGTTCGTCCCACAGGAGTCGCTCCGGGCTTGCGATCGCGGGTGAGTTCGATATCGGTAGGTGCATGACGAACACGGAGCCTTCCACCGAAGCCCAGCCCCCCAAGAAGGCACCTTCGCGCTTCAAGCGCTACGTGGGTCTAGCGGGCCTCGTTCTCGTGCTGTTCGGTGGTTGCTTCGTAGCGGGCTGGTTGGTGGGCAAGAGAGAAACGGGCGAGTTGCGCACACAGTTGATGACCGCGCACAAGGAAATGGAGAGTTCCAAGCAGCAGTGTGACCAACAAAGCATGATCGAGCTGCGGTTGATCCACACGCTCGAAGCACGCCGAAGCTTGGACCAATCGTTATCGGCACTCGATGCTCGCAACTTCGGTATCGCAGAACAGCTGATCAAAAAAGCCGCCGCGCGCCTGACCGCGGCGCGTGCCGCGGGTGCAACGGCCGACGTCGCCAAGGCACTCGAAGCCTATCGTTTGACGGCAACCGAAGATCTCGGCCCTCAACGCAAACAAATCGTCGACTGGATGAGTCAAATCGATTCGCAGCTCGTCGTACCTGGTCTGTGAGAAGGAATAACGTATGTCCATCGAACCCGAGAGTCCGCTAAAGTTTCGCAGAACCAAGATCGTGGCCACCCTTGGCCCAGCTTCGAGCGATAAAACGACGATTGCTCAATTGATTGCCGCTGGTGTCAACGTATTTCGACTCAACATGTCGCATGGTACGCAGGAAGAACATCGTGCGCGCTACGCCGTGTTGCGCGCAGCCGCCACTGATGCAGGTCGAGAGATTGGGGTTTTGGCGGATCTGTCGGGACCCAAGATCCGCGTTGGGACGTTCGAGCACGGCTCAATACGCCTCGTTGACGAGCAGCGAGTGACCGTCACTACGCGTCAGGTGACGGGTCGTGACGGCCTGATCGTCTCGCAATATTTGGAGCTGGCCAAGGACGTGGTGGTCAAGGATCGCCTGCTGCTCGATGACGGCAATCTCGAGCTCGAGGTGTTGGCCGTAGCCGGCACTGAGATTGAGTGTCGCGTAGTTCACGGCGGGGTGCTCAAGGAAAAGAAGGGAATGAACCTGCCGGGCGTGAAGGTTTCGGCCCCCGCGCTCACGGAGAAGGATCGCCTCGACGCCGCGTTCGCGTGCGAACTCGGGGTGGACTTCATTGCGCTATCGTTCGTGCGCAGAGCCGCCGACGTCCGTGAGCTGCGAGAGCTCGTACGGGGCTGCCAGACCCAGCCGTTGATCATCGCCAAGATCGAGAAGCCGGAGGCGCTCGACGTACTCGACGAGATCATCGCTGCCTCGGATGCAATCATGGTTGCGCGCGGCGATTTGGGGGTAGAGGTTGATCCTGCGCGGGTGCCCAACGTGCAAGAAGAGCTCGTGGACGCGGCGCGCGTCGCGCACAAGCCGGTCATTGTCGCGACCCAGATGCTGGAGTCGATGATCCAACAGGCGCGGCCGACCCGAGCCGAAGTCACGGACGTTGCCAACGCGGTGCGGAGCGGTGCCGATGCGGTCATGCTCTCCGCCGAAACCGCGGCCGGGCTGCATCCAGTCGCTGCAGTGCAGGCCATGGCGCTCATCATCCAACGCACGGAAGCTTATCTGTTCGCACACGGTGCCTTCGCGACGATCGAGACCTTCACGCCCACCGCGCCGCTCAAAACAAACCAGTCCGAAGCACGCGATCCTGACGCCGACACGGCGATCGCAATCGCCACGGCACGCATGAGCCGCGAACTCACCACGTCGGCTATCGTCGCGGATGCGCGCGCGGCACAGTTGCTCGCCACCTTGAGCGCGCAGCGCCCGGCCGCGATGATCTTTGCGGTAGCCACCTGCCCATCTGAGCGCGGCCTTTCCTGCCTGACGTGGGGCGTGCACCCGGTGCGAGAACCTGACACGGAGTCGAGCCCGTTGGCTGCACGCGCCGCCAGCATCGTAGCGCCACTGGCGCGCGAGTTTTCGGGTGGATTCATGCTCGTGGTGACCGGAGGAAGCAGCCAGAACGC
>JBLNFG010000558.1:0-2909 GCA_050263495.1 Myxococcales bacterium
GGTGCGAGTTCAAATGCTGCTACATCGGGCATCTCGGGCATGCGCGCGCCGCCAACCGGCCAGGTCAGGAACGAGTACATTGCTGCCGAAGTGGAGTTCGGGTTCGTCGAGGATAATCCAGCCGCCAGGGCCCCCGCGACCGCGTTGGAACGGACCGTAGAGTTCGCCACCGAGGCCCGATGCGGCACGTGCGTGATGCGACGCAGGACGCGGTGAGGTAATGACGTGGCCTTCGATCAGCTCAGCCACGAGGTGGTCCGGCACTGTCAACAGGTCTTCGTGCGTTGCCTGGCGCCGGGCAGGAATTATCATCCGCACAATAATAGTGCCTATCGCGTCGCGGGGCCAGCGTGGCGCATCCCCACCGTCCTCTTGGCCCTGGGCTCGCCCTTCGCATGGCCTCTTTGGTTAGTGGAGTGTGAGTCATGCTGAGTCAAGTAGTGCCGCTCGTGCTCGAGTCGGCTGGGGCAGAACAATCGGGATCGTCGAGCTGCAACTCGACGGTGATGGCGCAGGGTGAGCGGTTGTCGCGCTCGGCGCTGTGGACATTGCAGCGCGCCTGCTTCAATCAAGCGGGGGTGAATGCGTGGCGTACCGGGCAGGTGCCGCACTACATCACCTCGAACCCGTTCATGGCCGCGGCGTACGCCCGCGTTGTCACAGGTTTCCTGCGCGACCTTGCAGCTGCGAACTCGTGCGCACGGGGCGACCCGCTGACGATCGTGGAACTCGGCGCGGGCTCGGGCCGCTTAGCGTTTCACTTCCTGCAAAAGCTGCTAGCCGAGCGTCGCGTTGCTGCGCGGCGCGCCGATCCGCTACGTTATGACGGACGTTGCGCCCGCGAACCTAGCGTTTTGGCGCGAGCACCCGCAGCTGCGGCAGTACTTCGACGCAGGTGTCCTCGATGTGGCCTTGTTCGACGCCGAGCACGATGATTCGCTGCACCTTCAGATCTCGGGTGAAACACTCGAACCTGGCAGCGCCCGGCGGCCATTGGTGGTGATTGCCAATTATGTTTTTGACGGCCTACGCCACGACGCTTGGCTCGTGAAAGATGGCGTGTTGCACGAGAGTCGGCTCACTCTCACGGCGCGTACTCGTTTGGCTACGTCGAGATCGTGGGAGACGCGCGGGGTGCGCCTCCCATCGAACATCGCCCGTTCGTCTTTCAAACGTCGCTCAGCGAGATCGACTTGGGGAACTACGGAGTGCACTGAGCCGTATCGCTGAGTTCTGCGTCGCACATGGGGTGAGACAGGGCCGCGTTTCGGATTGGTGCGCGTCCGGAGCACCAGGAGACGCGGAGATCGCCGCTTGAAGCCCGCTGCCCGTCGCCGCTTTTGGGCTTCGCCAAAACGGCGCACGCACTCCTCCAAGCCGCCGACGGGAAATCCGCAGCGGTGATGGCTCCGCGCGGCGTCGGTCTGTGGGGCGGCTGTTCAGAACGACTTGCACCTGCTAGTCTGAAACGATACTCGTCAGCTGAAGTGCCATCCAATCATGCCCATCATTGCATCGTTCTTCGGAATCTATGTGAGGATGTACCACGGCGATCATCCGCCGCCGCACTTCCACGTCGAGTATCAAGGACACGAGGCATTCGTAGATGTGATGTCGGGCAGCATCGTTGAGGGGCACCTTCCCTAGCGCGCAGCACATTTGGTCAAGGAGTGGTGTCTAGCGGACAATGATTAAGATCGTAAAGGCCACCTACGTGCGAGACCGAGTTGTCGCATTGTCGTTCTCTGACGGAGCCGTTGGAGAGTATGACTTCGGGCGGTTGCACGAGCGTCGTACGTCCCTAACCCAGTCGTGGGACAATCTCGAATATTTTCGATTGTTCTTTATCGAGCTGGGGGCCATCGGATGGCCCAATGGGCTCGAATTGAGCCCACAGGCGCTTCACCGAACCTTGGCCGATGGGGGATTGTTGCGGTACCCGCAGCGCGTCGCATAGAACGACTCTGGGAAATGCGCATGAAAGGTAAGGACGGGATAGCTCGTGCCATCTACGTAACGGCAATCGCTCAGCGGGTGGTCGTTGTGCATGCATTTGCCAAGAAGTCGCAAAGGACGCCGCAGCGTGCTCTCGACATTGCACGCACACGCCAAGGAGGTAACGGAATGACCATTCCAGTAAGCAAGCTGAAGAACCGCTGGATGAAGCAGCCTGGCTTCAAAGCAGGGTACGATGCGCTCGACGAAGAATTCGCACTTGCTCGCATGCTTATCGATGCACGAGTTCGAGCTAAGCTGCTCTCAGCATCAACTGGCGGAGCGTATGGGGACTTCGCAGTCCACGATTGCGCGATTGGAAAGCGGCGCAGCAAAGCCCAGTCTTTCGACACTCGAGCGTATCGCCAAAGCAACGGGAACGCGCGTCCGCGTGTCACTTGAGCCAGTTACCCCGTCGCGAGCCCGCAAGCCGCGACGGGCAGCTTAGGGGCAGTGCCATCCACCCCAAGTCCCGCTTCATTTGCCGCCATAACCCGTTGCATACAGACGAACACCTTCAATCCTTAGCCGAAATCCGCTACAGGTAGTCTGATCCCGTGATCTATCGGGCGGACGATATCGTGGCAGTCTCTTCCAACTTCGCGTTCCTGTCTTACTTCGGCCCTACTCTCGTCGAGGCGGCGGCGCGGGCGGAGTTGGTGATCGCGCTCGATCCCGTCGGGGCACTGAACCACCTGCGTCTCTTCGGCGAAGCCCTCGCGCAGGCAGCGGGCGCGCGCCTCGGACTCGGCGAGCTACGGCAAGAGAAGCAAATCGATCGATTGCGCGCCCTCGAGAACAAGGGCCTGTCTAATTCCGCGTTGCAGCTCTTTCACACGCTGCGCACCGTGGGCAATCGCGCGAGTCACGAGGGCCTGGGCCCCCAGGAAGACGCGTTCACTCCGCTCACGATC
>JBLNFG010000559.1:0-8341 GCA_050263495.1 Myxococcales bacterium
GACTGCGACGTCACTTGGCGACTGCGACGTCACTTGGCGACTGCGACGTCACTTGGCGACCGCGACGTCACTTGGCGACTGCGACGTCACTTGGCGACTGCGACGTCACTTGGCGACCGCGACGTCGGGTTCCGCGGGGCGCCCAGTTTGGGTAGCCGAGTCATTCGTGGGTACAGGCGAGTGAGCCCGGAGTTGGGTGCCGGCCCGAGCTCCAGCAACGGATTTGGAACTTCAACAGCGGCTTGGAGGGCTTGAGCAACGGATGCGATGGCTCTAAATGCGGCATTTCTGGGTGACGAAGGGTTGGGCGAATGTCCTGGTCTGCGAAAATTCGTAGTCATTTCGTCGCTGATGAAGCTCCAAAGTCGTTGATCAAGCCTTGGAGCAACAGATCGAAGCCCAAAAACCTCTGTGGAAGGCCAACTGGAGACTGAGCCGGGGAATAGGACCGCTGTCGCATCCATTGCGAACGCACTCGACGACCTCGACCCAGTCGCGGCGCGTGACGTGATCAGTGTCCGCTGCGCGCTTTGCGGCGCGCTATGCGAGCGGCCTCGTGGAAGGGGGCGTCGGCATTTTGCGGCATCTGTTCGTATAGGGCCGCCGCCTCCGCGTAGGCACCACGCGCGACTGCGTCGACGGCTTGGCGCTCTAGGGTCTTGCCGTCACGGGTCGCGGACGGCGCGCTGGTATTGGCTGCGGCGCGAGTGCGCGTGTCCACATCTGGAACGCGCACTTGAACCGTCGACTTGGTCGATGAATTCTGCTTCACCGCGGCCTTTGAGTTATGACTAGCTGCCAAGCTCGCGGCACGCGTTGGCGTCAGTTCCGGAATGGCCACGTATGCACCGGCTACAACCACAGCCACAACGACGACAGCCGCCGCTGCCCGACGTAGCCCGGTATTCGTAAGGAACGACGCTGCACGGCGGTCTTCACGCAGCCGTGTATTCGGCTCTTGTGCGGTTGCGACTGGTTGAGCGAGACCGGCGTCCGGTGTGCCATCGGGCAGCGTCGGTGGCGTGGCGATCGGCGGCGCGAAGGGGGGCGCTATCGCTTCCACGCGCGATGGATCTTCTGAGCCACCCACCGCTAACGAAGGCGAGCCCGCTGCCTCGGCAGATCTACCGCTCGCGATTACGTGCGCCAGCGTCTGCGCGATGGCCGGCGCGGCCACAGGCTTCACGATCGTTTCTGCGCCCCAGAATACCTCGGTTCCGAGTGGCGCGGGCGCAGGCACCTCAGCCTTCTGCGTTACCTTCGGCTTAGCCTCGGTAGCTCCTCGAACATTGGCGTCTGCTGTCGCGCCATTTCCGCTCACTGATTGAATCACGGACTTCGGAATCCGTACCGTCTGGGTGATGCTTGCGCTCGACCCAATCTCGGAACTCTGCCTCGGCGTCGACATGCGACTCACCATTGGCGATGGAACGGGCCGCACGATGGTTTCCCCGAGCAACGGGTCTTCCGGAGTAACTGCGACGGGCGCAGCCGTGGACCCCACAGCCACTTCGCGTTGATCAGCGAAGTGCCGTTCACGCTCAGGCTGTGCCTCAAGACCCACCGCGGTCGCCTCTTCGATGGGCCGCGCGCGAAATCTGAGAGAAGTAGTGGTGCGCAGATCACGAAATTCCATCGACTCCTGTTGAACCGGAACAATCTTCACCGTCGAAAGCAGTGACGTGCCGGCACCAGGTTCGAGCCTCGCAATCGCAGACGCCGGTGCAGTCGAAGTTACAGGCGCCGCCGCGCGAATGCGGGCCAAGGTGGGTGGATCTTCAATCGCAACGATCGCGGCCGTAACGAGTGGCTGCTCGTGCGTTGGGCTGCTTGAGTGTGCGGCATTACTTGGGTCAGCCGCACTGGTTGTCCGCAGGCTGCGCATAACAGCCGTGCTTGCCAGCTGCTCTTTTTCGGTGGTTGCGGATTGGTTACTCATCGGGGAGCTCAAGTCGAAAAAAGTTGGTGGTTACTGCTGCGAGGAATCGCACGGTCAAGCGCTGGGCAGTCCTGCCGCGACGCGCTCCAGCATTGCAGTGGGAAGCGTCATGCCGTGTTCTTCGAGTTGGGGTAGGAAGCTCGGAAGTACCCCGGTTGGGACGAGTGTGCTCCGCACTCGATTGTCTGCGTCGAAGCCGTCGTACTCACGAACGAACAGGTCTCGAAGGTCGTAAGACTGCGCTTGCGCGTCATAGCCCGCCACCTCGGTGATGTGGCTGATTTTTCGTGAGCCATCTCGATAACGCGACACCTGAACGATTAGGTTCAACCCCGAGCCAATCTGTCCGCGCAGCGCAGCAAGCGGTAAACCGATGTCGTTCATGAGCGCCATGGTTTCGAGGCGGTTCATTGTGTCGCGCGGGAATGATGCGTGAAGCGTGCCCATGCACCCGCCATGACCGCTCGTCATGGCTTGCACGATATCGAGCGCCTCACCACCGCGGATCTCGCCGACAACCACTCGATCCGGGCGCAGACGCAGGGTTGCTCGGAACAAGTCGCGGATCGACACCGCTCCCCGCCCGCGTGGATCCGGCGGGCGCGCCTCGAGCTGAATCACGTGTGGCTGCTGGAGTTGAACCTCGCGGGCATCCTCGATGACGATGACGCGCTCCGATTCCGGAATGAAGCCGGAGAGCGCATTTAGTAGCGACGTTTTTCCACTTCCAGTGCCGCCTGCAACGACAATATTGGCCTTGGCAATGACGAACGCGCGCAGTGCTTCGGCTGCCACGGACGTCAGGCTTCCGAACTCGACGAGCCGGTTGACGGTCAGCGTCTCGCGAAAGAATCGCCGAATCGCAACGCACGGACCATCGGGGAAAGCCGGTGGAATGACGGCTTCCAGACGCGAACCGTCCGGCAGTCGACCTTCAAGAATCGGATGCTCCTCGTCAATCAGTTTTCCGATGAATTGAGAGACATTGCGCAGTGCCGCGAGCAGCGTATCCCGGCTCGAAAAGCGGGCCTCAACGCGTTCCAAGCATCCACGTCGCTCGATATAAATTTGATCGGGACCGTTGATCATGATCTCGCTCACACTCGCATCTTCGAGGAACGGGCGGATCGGTCCAAAGTGCGCGAGCACCGTCTGTTGATAGATTTCGTTGGGGATCATTGTATCGCCTCGTCCGTGCTGTAGGCGCGAGCTTGCTCCGTGTTTGCCCCGCGAGGCGCGAGCTTCATGTAAGTGGCGAAATGTGCCCGCGCGAGCGGGAGATCGCGGAACTCATCGCGAAGTAGGACGGCCAAGGCAAAATGTACGTCTGGATTATTGGGCGTCGCTCTGACGAGTAGGTTGAGGTCTTCGCGGGCAATCTCGATCTCACCTACCCCAGCCGCGAGCGTGGCCCGAGCAAAGCGAATCTGGTAGTCCTGTGGATGGTTGCGTAGGTAGTCCTCTGCGTAGGCCAGCGCGGCGCGATAGCGTTGGTCCGCGACGCAAACGCGAATGAGTCTCCGCACCAAGAGTTGGGCGTTACCGCCGGCGGCGAGTGCGGCTGCGAAGTACTGCTCTGCTCGCGTCGAATCCCCGACTGCTGCGAAAGCGTCGCCCTTGTGCAACAAAACTTCGGGCGTGCTTTCCTTTCGGACGACTTCAGCGTCTGCTCTCAGGCTTTGCGCCGTGGTCGCGGCGCAGCCCGATCCGAAGAGTAGGGTGCAGAGAATGCTTGCGAACGCGAATTCCGTCTTCATGGCGCTTCCTTGTCAACCTCGAATTTGCGAGCCAACGTTTGGATCCAGTCGGCGTAGGCGCCAGGTTTGTTTGCAACAAGCGTGCGCAACATGACCACCTCGCGAGCCGCGACCTCTTCATCTTCCGTAGCGAGCGCTCGCTCGAGTCGAAGACGCCGCACACGGTAGTCGTCGCTCACGTCCGCACGCAGTTGCCGCGCCGTACTGACCATTTCATCAGCCAGGGCATCTTCTCCTGCTTTTCTAAAGCAGGCCGCCGAAAGCTCGTACAAACCTACGGCTTCGACACCGTCCAGAACGTAAAATGGATGACGCTCGCGCTTTCCATCGGCAACAATGCGCTTCTCGGCCGCAAGTGCACGAGCCTGTGCAGCACTCGCAGCGGGGCAGGTGGCCTCCGATTTGCTCCAGAGATCAGGCACGGCAGCGGGCGACTTACCTATTGGATCCGACACCTGCAGTGCAAGCAGCCCCAGCAGGACCAATAGCGCGACCCCCCCAACCACTCGCACCGTGTTGCTTCCCCCGGAAGTAGCTTTCTGCGTGGCGGATGCTTTCGATACTCCCTCCTGATTGATTGAGACGGAGAGTTCGCCGATTCGCAGCACCGCGTCCTGAGGGACGATGACCTCGCTAAACTCCTGTCCATTCAGTGTCGGGGGCGGATTGAACGCACGTGCAACCAGTCGCACCGTGTCTCCTAGAATCTCGACGGCAACGTGCTCGGTCGCTAGCTCAGCGATGCCAAGGCAAACCTCGCAATGGGCGCCGCGTCCAATCAGTACGCGCTCTGCGTCTGTTTGGACTGACTCCTTCGAGCCGTCCGGGAGCGTGATATCAAAGCGGAGAGTCGTCATGGTGAAACCTCGCCCTGCCGTGCGCACACTGGCAAGAGTCCTGTCGTTGAAGTGAATTGACCAGAGGAGCGCCATCGGGCGCTAACGCGGTGATCGAGTACCAGTGAGCCGTGGTGAGCCATTTGCGGTCAGACAGCATCTTCTAGCCTCTGAGCCGAATCACCATCGGCGCGATAATCAAGGTAAGCGTACAGAGGAAGACGAGTGCGAGCGGTATCAGGAGCTTGACACCGGCTTTTGAAGCAGCCTCTTCGGCTTGCACGGTACGTTGAAATCGAGCGGTTTCTGCTTGAAGCAAGAGAACGTTTGCGAGCGGCGTGCCACGCAGTTCTGCTTGGACGATAGCCCCAGTAAAGTCGACGACGGGACGGCACGGCACACGATGGGCAAACAGCTCGAGGGCTTGACGCCGCGTGCGACCGAGCTTGAGCGATTGGAGGATGAGGCACAGCTCCTCGATGAGCGGATCCGCCGTGTTGCCGGCCTTTTCGACGATTTGACGGATCGAGGACGGAAAGTCGAGACCGGCACTCATGGCGAGCGCGAGCAGGTCGATGGCCCCGGGAAGCCGCTGCAGGATCGAGCGATTACGGTCGTCCGTCGCAGAAGACAGCACCATGAACGGCGCAAAAAAACCGAAAGCCATAACGAGGAGGGTCACGAGGTATCCACCGTTCGTCACTCGACTCACGATTAGCCCAAACACGCTCCCGAGCGTGCCACTCAGGACCGCCAAACCGAGCAGCTCCTCCGGGACGATTCCCATGAAGTCTCCGGCTCGCGTGATCTGCAGATCGAGTGATGCTACCTGCGAGTCCGACAGCAGCCCACGCAGCCGCCGTCCAATCCAGCGCACAATGGGTTCGACTGCCGCCCACCCACCATTTTCGGCGAGCGCGCGACGTCGTTTCAAGCCTCTGAGCCCAAGTCGAGTCGCGTCTCCAGAGGGCGCATTGGCCATTGCATACGTCAAGCAAAAGAGTGCCAGTGCGACCGTAAGCACAGCGAGTCCAAGCAATGCATGAAGGGCAATCATAGGTCCACCCTCGATAGTTGGCGCGCGAGCAGTATGGCTGCTCCCCAGAATACCATCGCGACCACCGATACAATCTGCCCGACGAAGGTGTGGAAGAGTGGATCGAAGAAGCCAGGGCTTACTGAGCTAAACAGAAACAGGATTCCGAGTGGAAAGCAGGCAAGCACCCATAGCTGCGCCCGAGACTCGGACGTCTTCGATTGAACCACCCCTTCCAGTCGGTGTATCTCGCGCAGCGTTGCCGCGGTGGTTTCCAGGATTTTGGGCAGTTCACCGCCAACCTGGCGTCCTACGAGTAGCGCCGACAGAGCCCCGTCGAGCGCCGGACTTTGTGCGCGCGAAGCAACATTGAGCAGCGCCTGATCGATCGAGTTTCCTACCCGTAGCTCGTTGAGGGCGAGCGTGATCTCCTCGCGCAACGGACTCTGCAGTACGGGTAAGAGTCCTGTCAACGCTGCACCAATGGTGGGAACGGCCTTGAGCGAGTTTGCCAGACCAAGGAGAAAAGAATCCGTTTGTGCGGTTACCTTCTTCGACCGCCGTCGCCGAATCAAGCGGAGGTACGCAGCGGGGCCGAATGCGGCGATTGCCGGCAGCAACAGCGCCGTCGCCGAGTGGCTCACTGCCACTACCACCAGACCGCACGCGAACAGGACCAGCTGTGCGCGCAATATGGCGATTGGACGGGCCTTGAGGAAGCAAAGTCGAATTACCCGCTCGAGGTACGCTAGGTAGCTATCGATATAGCGTCGGCCAGGTAAGCTCCGTGCCTGTGCGAGTCCGATGCTGACGCAGAAGATACCGGCAAACACCAGCAGTGCCGCGACACACTTTGCGAGCAGAAATATCGAACTCTCACTCATAGGTAATCCTCCCCTGTGCGCACGAGGCCCATGACCACGAAGTCATTGAGGAACGACGGTAGGAACCCAGTCGAGCGGAACTCGCCTTTTACTTGACCGTTTGCTCCCGTCCCAGTGCGCATGAATTCGAAGATCGGAACGAGGCGAACCTCGCCTTCGTCTCCGATACCAACCACTTCGCAGATCTGCGTCACCTTGCGACTGCCGTCGGACAGGCGCGTTTGCTGGATAACCAAGTGAATAGCCCCTGCGATTTGCTCGCGAATCGCACGAACGGGTAGATCGAGCCCAGCCATGAGGCATAGGGTTTCAAGTCTCGAGATTGCCTCGCGCGGGGAGTTGGCATGGGTGGTCGTGAGCGACCCGTCGTGACCCGTGTTCATGGCTTGAAGCATGTCGAGCGCTTCTCCTCCGCGGCATTCGCCGACCACGATGCGATCGGGACGCATGCGTAAGGCGTTCTTCACCAAATCACGAATCGTATACTCGCCGCGTCCCTCCATGTTAGCGGGGCGCGTCTCAAGAGAGACGACGTGCGATTGTTTCAGGCGGAGTTCGGCTGCATCCTCGATCGTAACGATCCGTTCGCCCTCGGGGATTCTCTCAGACAACACGTTGAGCAAGGTCGTCTTGCCACTGCCGGTTCCGCCAGCAATCACCACGTTCTTCTTTGCCATGACCGCGCGGCTCAGAAACTGTCCCATGGCGGGGGTGAGCGCGCCGTATTCTACAAGCGTGGTGAGGCTGAGCGGGGTCTTGGTGAACTTTCTGATCGTGATGCAGGTGCCGCGCAGCGCGAGCGGTCGAATCACGGCGTTCACCCGTGAGCCATCGCGCAAGCGTGCATCGACGAGAGGACTCGACTCGTCGATGCGGCGACCGAGAGGTGTTACGATCCTTTCGACCACCGCTCGCACTCGTTCGTCATCCGTGAATCGCGCCTCGGCCCGTTCGAGCCGACCCTTACGCTCGACGAAAATAGTGTCCGGATCCACCACCATAATCTCGCTGACGCTTGGATCGGCGAGAAAGCGCTCGAGCGGACCAAGCCCCAATGCCTCGTCTGAGAGTTCTCCAATCAGCGTGTCGCGATCGATAGCGGGGGGAATGCGCGCGTCCAGGTCCTGGACCACCTTCCGCAATGCAGCGAGCACTTTGGGACGTAGCGAGGGATCCTCCGCTTTCGAAGGATCGAGCGAACCTAGATCCAGATTGGCCAGCAGACGCTGGTGCACTTCCCTTCGAAGTTCAATGTCAGCTGCTCGGGCCGCCGCTTGCTCAGCAGCAGTAAGTGGATTTTCTGGGGTTTGTGGCGGCGTAGCGGACGTATCGGGTTCAGCAATGGGATTCGCAATCGGCGTCGGTTGATCGGCGACAGCGGCGCCGGCAAGACTGGGCAGCATCGCGGCTTCTACCGCCGCAGTCAGAGCGGGGCTCCGTGGCGGCGCGATAGCAATCGTGTACTCTCCCATCTTCAAGAGCGCCCCGAACGGCACGTTAGTAGCGCTTCGCTTGAGCACACGACCGTTAGCCCACGTCCCATTCGTAGAGGTATCCTCGACGACCAGACAGTCGCTGGAGACGAGCACGCGCGCGTGCATGCGAGAGACGCTGTCGCCTTCGAGTTGAACCGATGACTCTGGATTACGACCAAAGGTGAGCAGATTCGATTCCGCTGACATCACGCGACGGATCTCGTTGCGATCACTCCTGATGACGATCTCGACCTGCATGTGCCAACTCTCCTTGCGACTGATCTTCAGCCTGAAAATGTGGTTACGAATGAGGTGATTTTTGCCCCCCGTGCGGTTTGGGATCCGGCCCCAAACCACGCAAAGACACGCAGGTTGGAGCCGCGTTCCGGCGACTAGTGCCGCTCGCCAAAAGTC
>JBLNFG010000560.1:0-3714 GCA_050263495.1 Myxococcales bacterium
TGGCTGAACCTGTTGAGCGATTACCAACCCCGGTGGGAATTGCCAGCGGACCGCTCGCGTGAAGTTCAGCGCACCTACTCGTCGAAGCGCGTGGATGTGACATGGGACGAAACCGCGAGCCGCGGCGTCGGAGAGCTTTCTCGCCGCCTCGCGTGTACCATGGTGGTGACTTGGTTGGCCCTACTGCAGGCTCTGCTGTGGCGCATCGCTCGCGCGACCGACGTCGTCATCGGAATCCCTTCGGCGGGACAAGTGACCCAGGGTGAGCCCCGTTTGGTTGGCCACTGCGTTCATCTCTTGCCTGTGCGACTGAGGTGTCACGATCAGGACACCTTTGCGGTCCTGGCGGCGCGCGCGAAGGCAGCTCTACTCTCTTGTTTGGAGCATCCAGAGGTCACGTACTCTGCTTTGCTGGCTGACCTAGCCGGGGTTCGTAAACCCGGACAGCTGCCACTCGTCTCGATGACCGTCAATGTCGACCACGGGTTGCCGGCGCTCGACTTTGGTTCTCTGCGCGTCAGTTACGAAACCATCCCACGACAGTACGAAATATTTGAGCTTGCGATTAACGTGGTGCTTCGCGAGTGTGTGTGCCTGCAATTCAATTTCAATACTCGGCTATTCGAAGAGGCGACGGTGCGGCAGTGGATGGGCCACCTCCAGACGCTGATGGTTCGCGCACTCGCGTCGCCGCGTGCATCGCTCTCTGACCTGTGTACGTCAGTGTAGAGGAGTCACTCGGGGAACGCCGGGCATTGAACTGAACCGTAGTGCGCCTGTGGGTAGGGAACGCTGGTGCCCAAGAATTCGTAGACGATTGCCTTCGGGGCGCGGTGACGCACTCGAAAGTATGGGGAGTCAATCGGGTTCAAGGCGCAGCACGGTTCGTCGGTGACCTCCGCAACGACGTAAGTGATGCCGTACTCGGCTGCCAGCGAGGCGAATGCGGCAAAGTCTCGGGCACGAAGGTGCTCAAACATGGTTTGACGCGCCGCTTCTCGGGATTCAATCGCGACGTATGGATTGGTCATGCTGGGGTAAGTCGACAATATGCAGTGCCCCGAGGCAACGACCGCGTACATTCCCAATCGCGTACTCGCGAGCACGACGTCTCGGGGCCCAAGTTCGCGACGTGCCCAATCATATACTGAACGCAAAGTCGCATCGCGTGCAAACTCCCGTGATTCTTCGGGCCAGTGGGTGAAGTCGTCGCGGGCGCGGTAGGAAGGCAGTTCCGCGACGACCAAAACCAAAACAGTCAGGGGCGCGATCCATTGTTTTGAGTGCACAGCACTTGGCACTGGACCGAACGGCGCGTGTTTTATCAGGCTCTGTGCCAACCACACCAGCCCGGGGCCAAAAAGGAGGGCTTCCATTGCGAGTACATAGAAATGGAAGTGGAATGTCGGAAATAGCAGCGGCACCTGCACGCCTCGCAACTCGAGTTTCTGTGCCGCAATTCCATAAATCAGACCACCACCCGCCAAAGCCCAGGCGGTCAGAACAGACCAGTCCTGAAGTCGCATCCTGGACGCCTGCATTCGGCACCAGAGCCAGCCTAAGGCTGCCAGTGCTCCCACGGTCCGCAGCGAAAGGTGAGACCTCGCAACGTCGCTGAGCCACACGCCGCCGAAACGCGAGGGCACCGGGTTTTGGGTATTCAGACCATATCGGGTGACGAGGGGAACAAGAAATGGTGCGCACACAACAGCCGAGACCGCACCGATCGCCAACAGATGTTGCACGATGCTTCTGCACCGGGCCGGTGTGGCGAGTGCCTGGAACACACTGAGCAGTACCATTGTTACTACCAAGAGGACTGCCGGCGCAGGGTGAGCGAGGAATGTCAGCCCCAGCAGCACTCCCGCAAGGCAGGATCGCCCAACAGACGGCTTTTCTGAGGCTTCCAACCACGCTTTGAGCGTGAGGTAGTAAAAGGTTTGCGCGAATAATACCGGCCAAACCCAAGGCGAGTAGCATGCTTGCGCCCAGCTAGTGGTCGCGCTGTTGATAGCGAACAAGAAGCCAACCAAAGATAATACGGCGGTCCAGCCACCGAAGAGGTGTCTCGCCAGTACGTAGAAGGCGACGGGCGCAGCTGCGTTGAGCAGCGGGCCCGCATGGACGTAGAGAGTTGTCAGGGGAAGCGCCGTGACCCGCCCGAGCGTCGCCATCACAAGCGGCAAGAGGGGCGGGTACCACGCAGTCTCGCCCAAGAGAGCAGGGTCGTGACCCCATTGGCCCGCCAGGATGGCCTCGGCCGCGCCCATGTCGCGGTAGTGGTCAATTTCGGGTGGCACTTCGAGCGGCGTTGTCGCGGCTACCCCAATGGTGACCGCAACCATGATCACTAGAGCTGCCCAGAGGTCAGGTCGAATCAGCGCCGGCCCTATTTCCATCGGCTCGCTCGCAGTGTTTACGTTGCGGACGCCTGGGGTCCGCCGCCGTGATGGTATCCGGGATGGTATGCTGCCCTGCACTTGCTGGCGCCAGGGTGCCACACGAGGTTCGTGCTGTGTAGATCTCCTTTGCACGTAGAGACAGAATTGCCGGGGATTTGCCGACGCGCTGACGTTCCGTGTAAGAAGTCGAGAATAGCCCGCCGGCTGTTCAATTCGCTGCCGCCGCATTAGGAAAACCAGCAGACATGTCGCTCGCGGTTTTGACTACGAATCGGATGGATGTGCGGGCACCAGTGCGCGGCTCGGTTTGGTGCTGAGCCGCGCGCACCGACAGCATGGCAGAGAGCGCGGATCGACTTGGCATGGGGCGGTTCTTGTGGTTTCTGCTTCAATCTGAAGTTATTTGAGGTGGACGCTTACGAGATCCGTCACCTAGCCAACGGCAATCTCAAGCTGTCTTCGAAGCCCACGTATACCGTTCGATTGATTTGGACAGCCACATCATGAGCATCAACAATTCGGCGAATTGCGTTCCCGTAGATTTCGATCCTTTTGCTGGCGGAGAGTTAATACAGACATTCGCAGCGACAGAAGCACAGCGGGAGGTGTGGACTGCATCACAGCTTGGCCCAGATGCCTCCTGCGCGTTCAACGAATCAGTGAGCGTCAAATTGACCGGGGCGGTTGACGAGCCAGCGCTGGAGCGTGCTGTCCAAGACCTGTATCTCCGGCATGAAAGCTTGCGAGCCGTTTTCTCTTCCGATGGCGAGCAAGTTTGCATACTGGCCGATTCTGTAGCCTTGGTAGAGCGTCTGGACCTTTCGAATCTCTCAGATGAGAACCGCGCGCAAGAACTGGCGGCTCTCGCGCGGCGGGAGGTTGAGCGGCCGTTTGATCTCGAGAATGGTCCGCTGTTTCGAGCGACCATCGTGCGTAAGTCGACTGGGTGTGTGTTGCTCATTCTGACGGCGCACCACATTGTGTGTGATGGTTGGTCCATGTTCCTGCTGCTCAAGGAGCTCGGGCCTCTGTACAATGCCGCGCGAGAGGGACGCCGTGCTCAACTGCCAGAAGCTCAACCCTTCAGCTCGTACGCGCGCTACGTTGCGCAGCTCGATGACTCCGGCGTGTGTGAGTACTGGCGAAAGTTGTTCGCTGGATCCATTCCCGTCGTGGACCTACCCAGCGACAATCCTAGACCTGCACGACGGTCCTTCGCGTCTGCGCGAGAGGACTATTGGTTCAGCCTCGAGAATGTGACGAAGCTCAAGCAGTTTGCGATCAAGCAGAAAGTGAGCTTCTTTACCCTTCT
>JBLNFG010000561.1:0-3117 GCA_050263495.1 Myxococcales bacterium
ACGTGGGTCCACACCTCAGTAGCGGGAGAGCAACTGCTCTCGGGCTGACGAGCGACGGCAGTGGGTACACGCGGGTGAGGCGGATCAGCCGCTTCGTCCGCTGGTAGCATCGCAAAATCAAATCTGTGAATCGGCACGAGTGGCGGCGGCTCAGTCGGTTCGCCCGACATAAGGTCCGAGGCTGAATCGTGGCGACCTGCGTGGGCGCAAACCTCGCGGTAGTGCCTCAAGATGAACAATCCTTGAGGACTCTGGCTCGCAACAATTGGGCGTGCAGGCGGAAAGTATGCGGACCATACTCGTGGGTGTAGCGCCCATTTTCGCAGCAAAGGCGCTCGACGAGGACCGCTGTCATGCTCAACTCCGTGCGTATCGTGACACTTACGATCGGCTTGACCTGTGCGGGTTGCGTACAAAGCCACGTGGTAGTTCCGGCGGCAGGCGGAAGCGTGGGCAGGGCCAACCAAGCTGGGCTCACGCTCAATGCCGCGCCGAATTCTTGGCGGGGAGATCCATCGGATCTGGACCAATACGTGACACCCATCTGGGTCCAGGTGATCAATCGAACCAAGCGCGAGGTCCGGGTGATCTACTCCGATTTAGCCCTGACCAATAGTGAGGGATTCCGGTACTCGATCCTGAACCCTTACCCAGTACGAACCGAAGTAAAGCAGCACCATTCGTCGTTGCTGCCAAGCCGCCCCGACGCGCTCGTAGCTAACACCGAAGTAGCACGCCGTTCCGGCTCCGAATGGACCCTCGACACGGGCAGTTCGGCGGACGACGCATATGCCCAGCTCATCCCGCACGGGGACGAATCCGCATCCATTGCTCCAGTCCGATACATGGGGCGCGGTGGACGACCACACTTTCACGGAGGCTTTGGCATTTACGCGCCATACCCGTACCCGCCTTACTATGCACCGTGGCCTTACTTCGGCTATGGCTCGTACTACTACGGTCCGTTCGTGCGCTACTGGGACGCCCCCTACTACGCGCAGGTTTTGCCCACAGAAGACATGCTGCGGCGCGGCTTGCCCGAGGGAGTTCTGCAAGCCGGAGGAAACATCGCGGGCTACGTATACTTCCAAGACGTCCCAAACAAGGCAGACAGACTCGATTTGGCCTGGGCGGCGCACGACGCCGCAGGAAATCGAATTGCCGAATTACGCATCCCGCTGTCGGTGATTGAGGACTAGAGCGCCGAACGCCGGCGTCCAAGGGTCCCCGAGCAATTCGCGAAGCGAATTGGGGTTTGGGCGGCAGTCCAAAGAAACGAGTCTCGTAGCGCGATTCGCCGCATAGCGGCGGATCCGAAGGACCCATCCTTTCGATAGAATCGCGCTACCTGTACCCCGAATCATCTTGAGATGGGGGAGACTGGAAATTCGCGGAGCTCCTACTGTGCGACCGTGATATCGAAACTCATCTTTGTGCCATTCTGGTTCACGCGCGTGATGCGGAAAGCTTCATCACCGGCGTAGGTCTTTACGACGAACGGCGTTTGGGCATTGGTGTTGCTGGGCGTAAGAGCATCGCTCTGATCCGCCGAGTCGCCGAAGGGCAGTGCGCCGTCAGCTGGCTCCACCTTGAGCAGGGGCGGGTTGACAGTCTGATTGCTGCCCTCGAGCACGTGGTACACGATCAGTCCGTCGAGCTCGGGGGAATTACTGCCATAGCCGGTGCTGGGGGTGACGCGATACTCGATCAAGAAATACTCGCCAGCCACACCGGTTGGCACCTTGACGGCTTCATGGGCGTCGTTTGCCGACGCGAGTTGGACCCCGCTGCTCGATTGCTCGATCACCTGCGGTTGTGCCCACCCGAGCAGCGTCCGTGAGTACGCATCCAGATCGTGAGGTGGTAAGGGCCAGCTGCTGGCCATGACCGTGAGCTCGGACAAGTTAGAGAACCGGCCGTACAGATCTGGTAGCTCACGCAGATGGCCGACTTCGTGGTTGAAGTTGCCGTAATGGCCGCCGGTCACACTCTGTGACGCCTGCCCGTCGACGAAGATGTGCGCTCCCGAATGGCCAGAGGCCCCTCCGATAATCGCCTCAGTGCGGATCCCTCCATCTGCTGCGATCGCCCAGATAGCGTCGATGTCTCCATCCTTGTCGAAATCGTAGGTGGCGCTGTCAATTCCGCGGCGTTGGAGTTCGGCGAAGGTCGCCGCGATCACTTGTTCTCGATAGTACCACCACCCGGCGTAAGGCTCGCACTGCTGCCAGCTCCTAATCACATTGCCGCTCGAATCCTCGTCCTTCAACGTACGGCAGGTGCCGCCGTCTGCGCAGTCAGCGTCGGTAGAACAAGGCGTAATGGTAAAGTTCTGGGGAAGCGTCACTTCGAGAATATCCCAGACCATCTCTTCCTTGCCCCGGCTCAGCCATGACCAGTGGTCCTGCATGGCGTCCAGTCTAGTCCGGAGATCTTCCTGAGTACGCACGCCCGAGCCTTCGTGGTCAGCGATGGTTCGGTTTTGAAAGTTGGTGATAACGCCCAATCCGCGACGCCGCTCCGGTTCTGGCGTGGTTTCGGCAGACGTAATGCTGAAGCTGCCGTTAGCCGCGTTGATCGTCGCACGGTAACGACCGAGCTTGGGGAAGGTGACAACAAATTGCTGCCCTCCAGTCCTGAGTTGGGCTCCGCCCGGTGCTGCGAGAGCGCCGTAGAGTGAGGTGTAGTGGGCCGTCGCTGGGCCGTACTCACCAAGAATGTCCGTGGAGGTTACCTGGCAAGTATTGCCCGAAAGCTCCCAATTCTCATCGACCGTGAACTCGAGCGCGCGCAGCTGCCCGTCTGCTGTGACGGGGGCCATGTACGCGGCGCTATCGAGCTGCCAACTCGTGACATTGCATCGCAGGTAGAAGTGGTCACTTGCACTAAGTGCCGACGACCCTGCCGCGACTAGCTCGGTCTCGTCTTCCGACACAGTTGCGCAGCCGGAAGCAGCCACAAGACAGGTAAGCATCGAAAGAACGCTAATTCGTGAATGCATTGACATCAGACTCCCTTGAACAACGAAGCGCGCTCATTCATCCACTGCACGTTGTGGTTTCACACTTGACCGACCAGGCTTCCAAACGAGGACCATAACGTGCGGGAAGAGCTTGC
>JBLNFG010000562.1:0-2505 GCA_050263495.1 Myxococcales bacterium
AACACATCCGGCGGAAGAGTACGTATGACAGTCAGCGATAGTACAGGATGGAAGGGAACGCGCAATATCTCGTGATCGGTTCCTCTGACGAGGCTCCGACGAACCCTCAGCCGCACACTCGCATCGGGCGCATACATTGGGTGTTGGCTTGAGCCTGCGAACAGAATCGACGCGCATTCGCTGGCAGCTGGTTCTTGACTATTACCAGCTTCTGCAAGCCGCGACAGGTGCGAGATCAAATCGGTTAGGTCTTCTGGCACGAAGCGAGAATGACTCCTCCCCATGGGACGCAGCGTCCAACGGAGAGAACTACCAAGCCACTGCAAAAGCAGATCCTGAGCGCTCAACAGCCCTTTGATGTCCCCAGGTGCCAACGCTTCCAGGTGGAGTTCACAGCCAAGCACCTCGCAGGCGAGCGGAGCGTCAGAAGAGCCCCAAAACACGGCTTGGACTCCTGACTGCTCTTCGGAATATGGTGAACAGGCGAACTGCATTCCGGCCCCAATCAATCAGATAAGGTGTGCGCGCGCGGGTACGACCCACTCGCGCATACCAGCAACTTCGCGACCAGTGGTCTGCAAGCCCAGTTCATCGACGCCTGCGCCGCCATTTTCGCCCTGCCAAATGGCCAGCAGCTCAATCTTTGTGCCTCGCTGGGTCTCAAAGTCAACGTACCAACGATCATCAATCGCAACAAAACTAGCGAGCATGTCATCCGGAGAGTCCAACACCACAATAAGGCATGCAGCTTTTGCCGCCGCTGCGGCGGTGATCACGGCAGACTCATAGTACCTTTGGCGTGACAGGGGAAGGTCCCCAAAGAGCTTGCGCGACCACGCCAGTGCGATGTGGTTCCAAGCCGTTGTCGTCACCCAGGCGCACTCCATTAGGAAGTCGTCCCCGCGACAAGTGCCCTCGATGTTCAAACCCGAGTCCAACAAATCGGCGAGACCTTGGGAGATAGGGTCTGCCAGCTGCACCATTGAATCGTCGTGCCGAACCAAGCCTGACTCATCTATCCATATCTTCGAGCATTCGGTCTCAAAGGATAACCCTGCAGCTACCAGCTGCGTAGCAGCGGCGCGCATGTCGAGCGTTTGGTGAGGTTTCGGAAGTATGTAGTTGTATCGCCAAGAGGCCATATGGGAGCACTTTGTCTGTTATGGATATGCGTGAGGAATGAATCGAACGCGACTTCCGAACTTGGCTTTCAGACACTTCGCAAAATCGGCCAATGTACCTGGACTCGTGTTGGGTCCATAAATCACGTCCAGACGCTTTCCACGCCGCATGGCTTCTTCTGCGAGGCGGAACAGCTGATTCTTCTTGCTACCCAAACTAATTCCGACTTCGCAGATCGCGTCGGCAGTTTCGAAATCGATCTCCCCGAGCAACTTTCCCGTTTGGGGATCGTAAAGCTTCTCGTTTTTCTTGATGATCTTCTTACGGAACGTGTGCTGGACATTTAGCTCGAATTGGTCCCCGTCGCTAAGGGTAGCTGGTTGCTGAGGAGAGACGGTTCCACCAGGCCCAACGTGGTTTTGTCCCTTGCTATTGCCAGGGCTGCCCATATTTGATTCGCCCAAATCCAATGCTCGAACTACGGCGCCACCTTCTATGAAAACGTCGCGAGACGCGCTTGTCGCCGCAGCCATTCCCATGATGCGACTGGAGATAACCCCGAGAGCGACACCCGGTTGATCGCCGTTGGACAACGCTATCTTGCTCTTCTTCGTGTACGCTGGCGTCGCAAGAACGAGTGTCTTGGTGGAGTAGCCCGGCCCGGGCGTAGACGTTACTGTTTGGATAGGGCAACGGAACAGGAGCTGGAGCGGGGGGAGCAGGCGTCTTGCACACGTCCAGAGGCCCAAGTGATGTAGATGTCAGCGGTTGGCCGATTGCTCCCACCCATTTTCCCGCCGAAACCAGTGGCACAAGCTCGAACCTAGCGATATCGGCCGCTTTCTGTCAACAGGCTGAAGGGCAACGGTGAAATCTTCAACGACCAGGCGGAAATCGCAAAGGCTCCTGCGGCACGGCGAGCAACGCTGGCGCTAGCCGAGCCTGAGCCGTGCATAAGCGCGACCACAAGGGCGGCTCGGGTTCGAGGCGCACCCGCTCACGCCGATACTTCGATAGGAGCGACGCTTCTGCTTCCAATCCGGTGCCGCAGCGTCACCTTGTATGCCGTATATGATTATACGATGGCGCGCGCGAACCCGTCGAAATGTACCGTGCGCTGGTCGCGAGCGGTTTGCCTGAATCGTGCTTGTTCGGTGATGCGGTGCTGTCTCCGTTGCGGGAGGCGGCTCCGTGGTGCGTTCATCTGAGCGCCAGTCCAGGCGTGGGCAGAGAATTGTTGCTAGCGTTCTGGGGTAGGCAAGCCGGAATTTTTGTTAGTGCCGACGCGGGGACGGAGCTGCGCGCTGTGCACAAGCACCTGAAACAACTCCTTCAGGTGAAAATGCCAACGGGAGAGAAGGTGCTGGTCCGCTTCTATGATCC
>JBLNFG010000563.1:0-4975 GCA_050263495.1 Myxococcales bacterium
CGAAAGACGTCCTACTTTCGGTAGCTCAGTATCAAGCACACGAACTCGGAATTCGCAATTACAAGGAATACGAAGTCCATCCGGTTTACGCCACGAAGAAGAGCCTGTTCTCCTCCCATTCACGGCTGCTCGAACTCATCGGCGACGATCCACGTCGTGTGCTCGATATTGGCTGCGGGCAAGGGGAGCTGCTGCATCTCGCGAAACAACGGGGGCACACCGTGGTTGGGATCGATCGCAACCAGCCCCAATTCCCCCTGGACGAGTTCATTTCCGCGGACATTTGCGCTGAACTCCCGCTGGCCGCTGATCGCAAGTTCGACGTGATTGTGTTGGCCGATGTGCTCGAACACGTGCCCGATCCGACGCGGCTGCTGCTGAATGCGAGCAAACATTTGGCGGACGGCGGAAGATTGTTGGTCTCTTTACCCAACGCCGTGCACTGGTCAGTGCGCGTGTTGATCGGGTCCGGTCGTTTCGACTATACGAACCAAGGAATCTTGGATCGCGGGCACCTACGATTCTTCACGCTTGCTTCGGCCAAGCGCATGTTCGATGACGCCAAGCTCCGCGTCGAGTCGAGTCTGACCACTCCCGTTCCGTGGGAAAAGGTCATTCCTCGATTAATGGGTCGGGCTGTCAGCGACCAAGTGGAACGACTTGACTATTTGCTAACGCGCTTGCGGCCGAACCTGTTCGCGTATCAGCACATCTTCGAACTCCGCGCCGCCACAGCCCAGAAGTCGATCTAAATCTGCCTACTTGCCATACGGCGCGGGCGCATCGGCAGGCGTCGCGTTGCTTGCGTTGCACGCCCAAGCACGGTCATCGCATCCGAGCTGGTGCGTGATGGTGGACGTCTCGTCGGCGCATTTCTGAAGGTTCACCTGCCGTGTGGCCCGCCTCAGGAGGCTGGAGCCAGTGCAGAGAGGCTCGGATCTCGCGCATCGGCCAATTGCCCAGCTGGGTTGCGCGCCTGTCGGTTGCACTTACCGCGCGCGCGGCGTAGCACCTGGCCCGGCCAAGTCGTCGGAGCCCATCCCATGCAGAAAACCAGTCCTTTCGAAAAGCTTCCTCTCGACGTCAAGTTTCCGAAACTGGAAGAGCAGATCATCGAGCTCTGGACGCAACTCGACGCATTCCATGAGTCGAATCGACGCAGGCAGGGGTGTCCTGAGTTTGTCTTTTACGACGGCCCCCCCTTTGCGACCGGGACCCCTCACTACGGCCACCTGCTTGCAGGAACGATCAAGGACATCGTCCCGCGGTATTGGTCGATGCGCGGATACTATGTCGAGCGCCGCTTCGGCTGGGACTGCCATGGCCTTCCGATCGAAAACCTAGCGCAAGAAGCGCTCGGACTAAACGGCGCGCCGGACATTCGCAAGCACGGCGTGGCCGATTTCAATGAACAGTGTCGCTCGATGGTGCAGCGTTACGTTGCCGACTGGCGCTCGATTGTCACGCGCATGGGGCGTTGGGTCGACTTCGACAACGACTACAAAACCATGGACCCGAGCTTCATGGAGTCAGTCTGGTGGGTCTTCAAACAACTGTGGGACAAGGGGCGTATTTATCGCGCGCACCGCATCGTGCCTTACAGCTGGAAGTTGACCACGCCGCTATCCAATCTCGAGGCCTCGTCGAACTATCAGGATGTCCAGGATCCCGCGATTACGGTGCGGTTCCGAGTTCTCTCGAAGCAACTCGGAGACGAACCGGCTTACATCTTGGCCTGGACCACGACCCCCTGGACGTTACCGGGCAACCTCGCCCTGTGTGTCGGGGCCGATATCGAATACGTTCTGGTCGAAGATCAGAAGGGGCACGAACGCTACCTGCTCGCGGCCGAACGTCTCAGCGCTTACTACAAGAATGAATCCGAGTACGTTATTCTGCGGCACTTCCGAGGGTCCGATCTAGTTGGTGTCCAGTACGAGCCGCTGCTGCCGTACTTTGCGAATCAGCCAAACGCGTTCAGAGTCATTGCGGATGCGTTCGTCACCACGTCGGACGGTACCGGCATCGTGCACATTGCACCCGCCTATGGTGAGGACGACTATTGGGCGTGTCGCCGCGAAGGCATCGAGCTGGTAGATCCACTCGACGAACAGTGTCGATTCACGAACGCGGTCCCCGACCACGTCGGCGTCTTCTGCAAGGATGCGGACAAAGCGATCATTCGCCAGCTCAAAGACGCGGGAAAGCTGGTTCACCAGTCCACCATCGTCCATAGCTATCCGTTCGACGAGCGCACCGACACACCGCTCGTGTATCGTGCGATTGACGCCTGGTACGTTAAAATCGAAGATATTCGGGAACGCATGGTCACCCACAACGAAGGGGTGCGTTGGGTGCCCGAAGCGATTGGACGAAACCGATTTGGCAATTGGATCCGTGATGCGCGCGACTGGAACATCAGTCGTAACCGCTTCTGGGGCTCCTGTATTCCGGTATGGATCTCAGAAGACGGCAAGGATCAGATCTGCGTGGGATCGATCAGCGAGCTCGAACAGCTCTGCGGGCAGAAGGTTACGGACCTACACAAGCACGTCATCGATACGATTGAGTTCACCAAGGACGGTAAGCGCTACCGACGTACGCCCGAGGTGCTGGACTGCTGGTTCGAGTCCGGATCCATGCCCTACGGGCAGAAACACTATCCGTTCGAGAACAAGGAGCGCTTCGACGCAACCTTCCCAGCCAACTTCATTGCCGAGGGTTTGGATCAAACCCGCGCCTGGTTCTACTACCTGTTGGCTCTTTCCACGTCGCTCTTCGACAAACCAGCTTTCGAGAATGTGGTCGTCAACGGCTTGGTCCTCGCAGAGGACGGCCGCAAGATGTCCAAGTCGAAGAAGAACTACCCCGATCCGCGCGCTGTCCTCGACGAGCTTGGGGCGGATGCGTTGCGCGCCTACCTGATCGATTCACCTGTCGTCCGAGCAGAACCGCTACGCTTCAGTGAACGAGGCTTGCGGGAGATCGTGCGCACGGTGGTTTTGCCCTACTGGAACGCGCTTTCGTTCTTTACCACGTACGCTATCGTCGACGGCTTCGATCCGCGTAATATGTCGCCGCGCCCAGTGAGTGAGCGCGCGGAGTTGGATCGTTACATCCTCTCGGTGCTCGAAAGCCTGATCGGCGACGTAAACACCGAGATGGAATGCTACCGGCTCTACAACGTGGTGCCGCGCCTGGTTTCGTTCATCGATATCCTGACCAACTGGTACGTAAGATTGTCGCGGCGCAGGTTCTGGAAAAGCGATGACGACGTCGATAAGGCAGACGCTTACGCAACGCTATACGAAGTACTGACCACCTTCGCGAAAGTCGTCGCCCCGTTCATGCCGTTCTTGAGTGAGTTCGTCTACCAGCAAACCGTGCGGAAGACGGACACCGGAGCCCCTGCGTCGGTACACTTCTGTGATTACCCGCGGGTTCGTGTTGATCGGATCGACTCTGCACTCGAATCCCGAATGGAACTGGTGCGTCGCGTCGTGTTTCTGGGGCGGCGCTTGCGCGAAGACAGCAAGCTCAAGGTACGCCAACCGCTCTCACGGCTAACCGTCGTCAGTCGCGACGAGTCGATCCGGCGCGCAGCGCTCGAGACTCAGCGACTTATCCGCGACGAACTAAACATCAAGACCGTAGAGACTTCCGAGGCAGAATCGGCATTCTGCTCGCTCGTGGTCAAGCCCAACTTTGCGACGCTCAAGCTCCGCGCTGCGGCTAAGCTCAAGCAGATTGCGCAAGGCCTTTCCAAGTGGGGATTCGACGAGGTTGCGCGCATCGAATCGGGGCAGACCGTCGAGCTCTGTGAAGAAGCCATCTCGCGGGACGACCTGCTGCTCCAACGTGTTCCACTCAAGGGCATGGTGGTCGCGAGCGACGGAGACGTGACGGTTGTACTCGACACCACGCTTACCCCGGAGCTGACGCGCGAGGGGATCGCACGGGAATTCAATAGTGTTCTCCAGCAGGCCCGCAAGGCCGCGCAACTAGAGGTTACTGACCGCGTCCGGGTTCGCTACGACAGTTCGGACTCGGATGTGCTTGCGGCGATCGAAGCCCACATGAAGGACGTCGCGGACGAGGTCTTAGCCGTCGAATTCATTAGGGATTCTGAAGCGTCAAGCTCAGACCAACTCAACGGTAAGCCCATTCGATATCAATTGGAGAAGGCATAACCTGGTGAAACCGGCTGTCGGCAATCAGGGTTGAACCCGGCGCGGTTTCGCGAACGATCTCTGATCGAACGCTCAGAACTCCTTGGAGAGGTATGAGCTTGATCAGAGATCCTAAGCGGTGACGACGGAGCGCTGATTGCCATGTAAACACTGAGAATTTGAGCCACACACAACGGAGTCCCGAAAGAGTAACGCTAGCTGGCCAACGGTCGTCATCCGCTCGCCATCCACCGCGGAGCGAGCTGCCGAAGAAGATGTGGATTGATTCCGAGAGTCAATCGGGAGATCCTCGGCTATGCCTTTCGTACGGATTGTCAGTAACCAACCGGCTCTCTCCAAGGATCGCGCATCCGCTCTGCTCGCCGAGGTTTCGCAGTGCGTCTCGAGCTTGCTCGGCAAACCTGAACGCTGGGTCATGACTTGCCTCGATCCGGGCGCTGCCATGACATTCTCAGGGACCCCCGAACCCGCCTGTTACGTCGAAGTAAAGAACATCGGCGCGCTCAGCGGCAACGTGACCCAGAAGATTAGTCACGAGCTCTGCACCCTGCTCGCGAAGCACCTCGATGTTCCACCCAATCGAACGTACATCGAATTCACGAATGCCGTGGGCCACCTTTGGGGACACGACAGTTCGACTTTCGGTTGAACAACGCACTACGGACAACCATCGCATGCGGAGTGAGTGCAAGCGCTCAGTCAACGGCCCCACGGATCATCACGCCGCGTAATGCTTTTTTGGTTAGGGCGGCGCGGCCACGAAGCTACCCGAACCCCTCTTAGAG
>JBLNFG010000564.1:0-5432 GCA_050263495.1 Myxococcales bacterium
TCCGAATCGGCGCAGGAACACGCTCCAGAAGTAGAACACGTCACGGCACAAGAGGCCGATGCATCCGCGGCGCGACACGTTCCGCCGGTTGCTACCAAAGCAGCTCCGCCCTCCTTGCCACGAAAGAATGCAGCACCCCATGGCGTAACCCACCCAACGTCGACAGCGCCCAGCGAGCATGCGGGAAATCTCGCACTGGCTTCGCCAACGCGACCGGAACGCGTCGAGGTCACGGCCACGCGGAAACATCCAAAGCTGCGTGCTAGTGCACGACCTCCGCGCCCGATACCAGAACCCCTTGGGCCATTGTCTGGAGTGGCGCGCGCCAACGCGATTGTCGCGGCGTGCGAAGATGCACTCAAGGCCGTCACTCGCGAAAAGAAAGATCCGGAGCAAACCGCGCGATGGCACTACGAGATAGCACGGCAATCTGAGTACCCCATTGGCGACCTCACTCGCGCCATCGAGGAGTACCAACGCGCAGTTGCCCTGCGTCCAGATCATCTTCCCAGTATTCGGGGAGCGCGTCGCGTCTTAATGCGCCAGGGAAGCCTGAGTCAGTGCCTCCAGTGGTTCGATGCCGAGGTGCGACTTGCCGCGACTCCGAAACAGCGCGCAGATTTACTGCTTGAAAAAGCCGAGTGCTTGTCGCGACTGAATCGCGACACAGAGGTCCCGAAGGTACTGGCAACGGCCAGCGAAGTGTTGCCCGCCGACATTCGCGTGGCATCCGTCGCGGTGCTCGCCGAGCGCCGTGCCGGAAATGCGACAAGCTTGGACCGCGCGCTCGCGCAAGCCATTGAAGCCTCGTCCGCTGATTCGAAGCTTCGTGCGGTGCTGCTGGCGGAGCGGGCTCGGCTTGCTGAAACCACACGTAAGGACAACAAGGCCGCGATCGAGCTCTACCGCGCTGCGCTGACGGCTGACGTTCATGCTGCCGGCGTCGTGTCAGCTTTGGAGCGGCTCTATTATGTCGAGGCTCGGTACAACGAGCTGGCAGAAGTGACGGCCCTTGCCGCCCAACAGGCCCCAACCGGACAGGGCAGGGCGTTGGCACTGCAGCGGCTCTCGCAGATCTTTCTCGACCACTTGGGCCGCGTGAATGAAGGCCTCTCTGCCATCGAACGCGCCCACGCTGATCTGCCCGCCGACGTCGCGATCCTCGAGGACTTGATTCGCGCCTACGAACGGCACGGTAAGGACGCAAAGCTGGCCGCCGCATTGGAGCAGCTGTACCTGCTTCACGCCGACGCCAAGTCGCGATCCGGTATTGCCTACCGGATCGGCAAGATTTACGAGCAGGAGTTGAAGGACGAGGCTCAGGCTGCCTCGTGGTATTCGAAGGAACTAGAGCGCTCGCCGAGCGACACCGCCGCACTTGACGCCTTGGGTGGGCTGTACGCGAAGCACGCTCAATGGAAGCAGTTGGTCCAAATGCGGTTGGCGGAGGCCGAAGCCTGCCAAGAGGGCCCGCGCCGTGCCTATGCGCTGCATGCCGTGGCACGCATCGTCGAGACCAAGCTCAAGGACGCCAATGAGGCGTGTCGGATTCACGCCCGGGCGCTTGCCGCGGACAGCAATTACGTCCCGGCCTTCATGGCCCTTGAACGCCTGTTGGGGGCGGCGGGGCGGCACGCGGAGCTCGTGAAGCTTTACGAGCAGGCGATCGATGGATGCGAAGACATCGACGCGCGCAACGCACTATTGTTCAAAGCCGGTCGCATCCAAGAGGACGTGCTCGGTAACGCTCGCGCCGCATACGGCGTGTATGAGCGGATCTCGGGTCAGGGGCACGGGCACGCGCAACTGGAATCGTTGCATGCGATGCAAAGGGCAGCCGAACGTGGGCAGCTCTGGGCCGAACTCGCTCACGCGCTGGAGCAAGAAGCCGCCCTTACCCAAGAGACGCCGAGAAAATTGGCATTGCTGCACCGCGCGGCCGAGGTTTACGCCGAGGATCTTGCTGAGATTGACGGCGCGTCCACGCGCTACAAGAAAGTGCTTGAGATTGAGACCAAGTACGAGCCCAGCTTATGTGGCTATGCCAGCCTGCTTGCGCGCGCTGGGCATTGGGACGAGTGGCTAGGAGTTCAGAAGCGGTACCTCGCAGCCGTGCCAGCCGGAGTGGTGCGTGCGGCACTGCAATACGATCTCGGACGTGTTCTCGAAGAGCATCTTGGAAAGCGCAGTGAAGCGATTGCCGCGTACCGGGACGCGCTGTCGTCGAACCCTCACCACTTGCTGGCTCAGCTGGCGTTGGAGCGCCTGCTGTCGCTCGAAGAACGTTGGCCCGAGCTGATGGAAATCTACGAAAAGTCGAGCACCTCCGGCGACTCTGCCGTGGCCGCGAGGCGACTGTGTCGGGCAGCCGAGATTCTCGAGCATCGAATGGGCAAACCAGAGCAGGCGTTGGCCTTGTTCGAGAAGGTCCTTACGCTGGAGCCGGATTCCGCTCGCGCTCAGAGCGGACGTCTACGGCTGCTTTGCCTTGCTCGTTCGTCCAAGCCGCTCGCGGAGGCTTACGCGGCGCAAGCGCAAGCCGTCCCGAATACACCGGATGCCCGTCTGGCACTGTTTCGTGAGGCAGAGGTGCGTCGGGACGAACTCACCCAGGCAGACAAAGCCGTCGTCGCATTCGAAAGCGTGGTGGCCAGCGACGCGAAGCATTTGGCGTCGTGGGTGGCACTCGAAGAGCTGCAATCGGCGCAGGGCAACTGGCAGGCAATCCCGGGGATTTTGTCGGCTATCGTGCCGCTGCTCTCCGATCCTAACGCCCGAGTTGCCGCTTTGCTTCGTCACGCCGACGTGCTTCGTCGCTTGGGAAATAGTGAGCAGCAGCTTGCCGTGCTGGTCCATCTGCTGGAGGTCGATCCGAACAACGTGCAAGCGTTGGAGCAGCTGGAACAACTTGCGCTTGAGTCCACGAATGTCTCACTGCTCGGACAGGTTGACGCACGCCTGGCGGCACTCGTCGAAGATCCCCGACGCGCAGCAGCCCACCAGACGCGCTTGGCGGAAGCCCTGGAAGACGCCACAGATGCGGCTGCCTTGGATAACTACCTGGCCGCCTACGAACGCGATCGAGAGGACGTAGCAGCCGTGCGCGGTATCGGTCGCTTGGCGACCATGCGCCGTGATATCTCGCGCATCGAGCTTGCCGCAGAGGGCGAACTCGTTGCAACGCGCGACCTGGATGTGGCAGCCGGTCTGATGCTGTACTCCTCGACCTTGCGTCAATCCGTGGGCGATCTGGAAGGCGCAGTGTTGGTGGCGGCGATGAGTCTCGCCGTAAACCCGGATAGCGACGATGCCTTGGAGCGATTGACGGACTTGAGGCTGCAACAACAGCAGGTGGATCTGCTCGTAGAAGAGCTTGCTAACGCCGCTGGACAGGCAAAGTCCAAAGACCGCTCCGCAACCTTGTGGATTCGCATCGCGCATGTCTTGGCCGATATTAAAGGTGACGTGGCCGGCGCCATCGGCGCGCTCAGCCGGGTGACGCAATCGCAACCGAACAACGTGGAGGCTTGGCTCGAGATCGGCGACTTGTACGTGCGCGACGGGCAGCTACAAGCTGCAGTGGAACGCTACAAGAAGGTACTCGATGCCCACGCAACGCCCGAACAATTGCTGCAAGCGCGGCTGGCGATCGGCACGTTGTTCGTCGAACTGAATCAGCCAAGTCAGGCCATGGAACACTTGCAGGCTGTACTCTCGATCTCCCCTGGCGAGCCGAAGGCGCTGCGCGCGTTGCTCGAGGTCAGGTTGCAGCGTGGCGAGACCGAGGTAGCTGCGAACCTCGCTAATCAATTGATTCAACATGCTCCGAGCATCGAGGACCAAGCAGAGGCGTTGGTGTCGCTCGGTCGTATCGAGCGTAAACGAAGACGACCGCAAGAGGCAGTACTGGCGCTTGCCCAGGCGGTTGCCCAGGTGGGAGTCGAAGGGCGTGCCGCAACCGAACTGATGAATCTGCTCGGGACACTACGTAGCGAGGGGCAAAAGGCCGACTTCGCGGTGGCGGCGAATGCATTGACGCATTTCCTCGAGCAACGTTCTCAGCCCGGGCTCGGTCAAGTCAAGGCGCTCGCCCTTCTCGCCCGCATCTACGATCGGGAGCTCAATCAGCCGGATAACGGGGTCGTTCACCTTGAGCGTGCGATTCAGCAGGCTCCGGACGATGCTGAACTGCAGGCGCTACTGGCCGCAATGCTCGAGCGTGCCGGCCGTTTCGCGGTCGCGATTGATGCGTACCGCGGACAGCTGCGCTTCGACGCGGGCCGCGCCGACTGTTACCGTGGGATTTCCCGCTGTCTCGAACAGCTCAATCGTGGACCCGATGCACTGATCGCGCTCGTGCCGCTCGCGGTGCTCAACGCGGCGACTGAGGCCGAAGCCGCGACGCTTGCAACGCGCAATCAAGGTCCGGCGCAACTCGTGCCGCGAGGACTATCGCTTGATCTGCTGGATACCCTCGGATCTCCGACGGTGGCAGACCCAGTAGGCAATCTCATCGCTACGATGGCTGACGGTCTGGATCGCACGGAAGCGGTCGAGGTGGAGCGATTTGGATTGTCGTCGCGCGACCGTCTCAACGCGCGCTCTGGCCACCCCCTACGTGCGGTAGCCGAACGCGTCGCGAGTGCGACGGGCATCGAAGAGTTTGAGATCTACGTCGCCGCGCAAGGCGTAAACACGCTGCTGGTTACAACGACCGAGCCACCGGGAATCATCGTTCCAGTGCGTCTGCTGGAGATGCCGGAGCCGGTTCAGATCTTCGCGTTTGCCCGCATTTTCTCGCTGATGAGTCGCCGCTGGCACGCGTGCGACCAGTTTGATGCAATGACGCTGCAACAATGGTACATGGCAGCGCTTCGGCTCGCGGACTCCGACTACGCAGTGGGTACCGCGCACGACGATTTGGTGACCAGCTTGTCGAAGCGACTCGCCAAAGCCTTGTCTTGGGGACCGGCCTTGCCTTGGGGTCGTCGGGGACGGGTTGAAGAAGCAGCCCAAGCCTGTTTTGGGGTCAATATTGCTGCGGTAGACGAATTCCGGCTGCATGCGCGCTGGGCTGCCGCGCGATTGGCGCTGGTCCTTTGCGATGACCTGTCGGGTTGCGTGAACTGGGTCCGGCAAACTGAAGGGGATCCCTCGGCTCGCCCTTCGAGCCCACCGGGAGTTGCCGCGACGCAATTGGCAGACGAGCTGATGCGTGCCTGGGTGAGCGATGGTGCGTCTGAAGTCCGTCGCCGCTTGGGAATGGGCTAGTACCCGCGAATTGCCCCCCCTCGTCTGAATCGCCTCGGGGGTAGGAGTCGGGATTTCAGCCCCTTCGGCGTTTATTACCACCGCCACTTGGTGTGTTGACGTGTACGGCAGCGGCGGACGTTCTGGCGCAGCGGAAGCTTCATTTGGCTGCACGAATCTAT
>JBLNFG010000565.1:0-5902 GCA_050263495.1 Myxococcales bacterium
AGAAACGGGGCGCGGAGGTTGACGGCCTGCTGCCGGTCCCAAGCTGCACATGAAGTAGTTTGGACTTCGCAGCGCTCAATTACGCCTGCGTTGCTGACCACCGCACACGGCGTTCCCTGCAACTCGAGCAGTCTGTGAGCAGCAGCCTGGATTTGGTTTGGGTCGACCAAGTCAACTTCATAGAAGCGATAATCAATCTGAGACGCGCCTAGACGATCCAGCGTGTCGCGCTGAGCCGAGGATTGCCGCCCGAGTAGAGCTAGCCTCGCCCCTGCCGCACCTAGTGCAATCGCCGCAGCCCGACCTATCCCACGGGATGATCCCGTGAGCACCACGAGCGGACGCGAGTCGGGCGAGTCCTCAGCAAAGTGACGAGACTCGTCAGCGCTCACGGCTTGACCTCACCGACGCGTTCAGACGTTCCGAGGGCCAGGGCTAGCTCTGCTGCACGCGCTGGATCTCGGAACTCGCCTTTGAGGTGAACGGTTTGCACTGCAGCTCCGCTCTGACGAGCACCTCGAATGCGCAAGCAAGCATGCTCGAGACGCAAGGAGCAGTACGCGCCCCTTGCACCCGCAAACTCGATTAGGGCGCTAGTGACATGCTCTCCGATATGCTCTTGGATCTCGAGCCGTCGGCTGCACGCATCCACTAGATGGGACATGGTCCCGAGCCCGAGCACGCGATCACCGGGAAGGTACGCCACCGTGGCTTCGCCTTGGGCGGGTAAGAGGTGATGCGGGCAAACCGTCGCAACGGAGATCCCCCGAATTACCACTAAGTTCTGCGCCTCACTCGGGACGGAGCCTCGCTCGACGAGCAGAGCGAGGTCGACGTCTTCTCCGCACAAGAGATCTTTGGTGTAGGCGTCGACCACTCGGGATGGAGTGCCGCGTAAGTCCGGGCGTTCCAAGTCGTAACCGAGCGCCTCCAGAAATTTTGCAATTGCCTGTTCAGCTGCGGCAACGTCGAGTTTGCGACTCATTTTGAATGACTCCAGATTGAACGCGTAGCGGTGCGATCGGGGGATGCAACGACCCGGCACGCAACGCAGGCGGTCGGGAAATCGGAAACACGACACTCCCTGCAGGCCTGAATGGCCTGTTGTAGCTGCTCGAGCTCACTCTTGATCGCGTTGATGTGGGCGAGCCGCGCCGAAAGGGTTGCGATTTGATGTTCGAGCGCCGCACTCAATTGTTGAGCTGCGTCGGCGCCGGTCGCGTGGCTAGTCCGCGCGCCGAGCAGCTGCCGAATCGACGTCAGACTGAGTCCCGCGCGACGCAGCGCAATGATGGTCCGAAGCCGTTCGACTTCGGCGTAGGAATACCTACGGTGATGACCGTCCGTGCGTTCTGCGCTGCACAAAAGTCCCTGCTGCTCGTAGAAACGGACGGCGCGCACCGTACACTTCGCCCGGCGTGCCATCTCTCCGACTGTGCATCGGTCCGGGGCGGAGGATGCTGGGGGTGAACTGGGGGTAGAACGGGACACTGATTGGTTCTCGTACTCGAGCGGTCAGAATCGAGCTCCGCGGCTCAACCGGCAATCCCCGCGCTAGAAATACGGAAATATCGCGATCGCAACCTTGGTCAGGAATAGGTCTGCGATGAGGATTGTGATGGCGACGACGACCACTGTGCGCGTCGTGCTGTTGCCGACGCCAGCCGTGCCACCACGCGTCTGTAGGCCACAGTGGCAACCCACGATCGCGATGATCGCCCCAAAGAAGGGCGTTTTGAACATACCGCTCAGAAAGTCGGTAAGGCCAATGCTCGTGAGAGCACTGCTCAAGAAGAACGAGGCCGGGATTCCGAATTCGAGGTCAGTGATGAACATGGCCCCGGCAAATCCGAGGGCGAGCGCGATCGAAGCGACAATCGGCATCACGATTACCGAGGCTAATAGACGCGGCAGAACCAGCTTCTTGTACGGGTCCGCCCCTAGCGCTCGGATCGCGTCGATCTGCTCGGTTACGTTCATTGCGCCAACTTCTGCCGCCATGCCCGCACCAATCCGCCCGCCTACGATCACGGCCGTCAGCGTTGGTGCGAGCTCACGGATGAAGCTCAGACCTACGACGCGCCCGGTGTACTCCATGCCGCCGAATTTCCGCAAGCCAAAGGCAAACTGGACGCTCATGACCATGCCAATAAACAAGCTGGTTACGGTCACGATGCCGACCGATGCCACCCCTAGTGCCTCGAGCTGAACGATGAACTCGCGCCACTCGAATGGGCGCCGAAATAGAGCCCGCGTCGCACCTACCGTCATGTCGGTGGCCTGCCCGATCTCACCGAGAAATTCGGTAACGCGATCGAGCTGTTCCGCGATCAGACCGCGTTTGGGAGGTGCCACGGGAATAGATAGGCTGTTGCGACTGGGGCGGTCGACGGAGCTCGGCGGCGAGGACGATGGATTTTGTTCGACGGTCGTCATCTGCCCACCCTTAACGAGCCGCGGTGGCGAATCCGGCAACGACCCCTTCGAATACGGCATCGGACTGCGCATTCGCTTTGGGTGTTGCGATTTCCGAGAGGTCGTACACGCAACCGTCCTTCTTCAGGACGACGACGCGAAATCGCCGAGGAACGCCGTCGAGTTTTGCCCGAATCGTGGTGCCAAGTGCTTCCCGCCCATCCAATTGGAACCTGCGTTGTTCCACGAGCTCCCGCTCGGTGAACTGAATGAAGAGGTGCTTGGTCAAAGCCTCGAGCGGCACGTCGTCAGACTCACTTCCGCAGCGAGCATTCACTGAGATAATGCTATCGGTGTGCGGATCTCGGTACGCCAGACGTGCCCCCTCGACATCGAGCTTCTGCCAAGTGGAAGGCAATGGTCCAATCCGAAAAGCGACGTCGTCGGCTTGAAAGGTGCGCCCGTCGAACGCCGCTTTGCCGCAACCAAGGCAACTGAGCGCCAACACGAAGCTAGTAATTGCGGCTGTTTTGTAGACCCGCCAGGACATCATCGGTGCGGCGGGACCTTACCATGGTTTTTGGGGGCGGTTGCCATTCTCTCGACTCGCAGGCCCAAATTCGCGCTTTCATGGCTCTAGCGCTAGGCTCCTGGCCCCCATGATTCCACTGCGTGACGATAATCCAACGCGGACCGTGCCGTTCGTCACCTACCTCATCATTGCGATGAATGTCGTGGTTTGGGGTTGGCAGGTCGTCAGTGAATGGTCCGGCGTATCGTGGTTGACGGCTGCGTACGGAGTCGTCCCCAGGCGGTTGTTTGCCGATCCGCTGGGTGAGGCGTTCACGATTGTAAGCAGCATGTTCATGCACGGCGATTGGGGTCACATCGCCGGCAACATGCTGTTCCTTTACGTGTTCGGGGACAACGTCGAAGACCGCCTCGGACACAGTCGTTATATCGCATTTTACGTGTTGAGCGGCGCCTGTGCGGCGCTCGCACACGCAGCGATCGATCCGTCCGCGATGACGCCCATGGTAGGCGCTTCTGGCGCAATTGCCGGCACGCTTGGCGCCTATATGGTGTTGTATCCACGTGCACCCATCGTGGTACTGAACCCCATCGTCATTCCGTTTTGGTTCATCTTTGGCCCCACCTTGGTGTTACCGGCCTGGTTAATGGTCGGGTTGTGGTTCATCTATAATCTCATCCCTGGCATCGCCAGCATCGGGGTTGCCTCGGGTGGTGGGGGCGTTGCATTCTTCGCGCATATTGGCGGATTTTTGGCTGGCCTGATGATGGTAAAGCCGCTCTGCCGGGGGCGTGAACAACGCGAGGTGCGCGCGTGGTCGAGCTGGCGCCCTCCACCACGGCAAGGGCGCAGCCCGTTGCTGCGCGATCCCCACCGACGACCCCGCAATTTCTATGACCGTGACGACTGGCGATCTTAGGACGAACGTCGCGTACCCTTCTCGTCGATAGCGCCCAATCGCAAAGCTTCCGCGCCCCCTCGCGCTTGCCGTGGGTCGCGACCTCGGATTGCTCGTACGTGTATGGCATATGTTCTCGACGGCAACTGCCGCGGGGGACAGCGACAGTGACTGGACGGCAATTGCCGCGGGGGACAGCGACAGTGACGGGACGGCAACTGCCGCAGTGGACAGCGACAGTGACTGGACGGCAGCATCCACAGGGAATAGCGACGGTGACTGGACGGCAGCATCCACAGGGAATAGCGACGGTCGCTGGACGGCAACGGCAACGGCAACTGCCGCGGCCGCACGAAGTGCCCGTTACAGGCGCTGCAGACGCCCCTCAGCCGCAGCGCGGCTTTCAGAACCGGCGATACTCGCGGGCACCGCAACAGCCACTCAAATCGCCGCCGCGGGGGACAGGTTCGGTTCAAGGAGCAGCAGCTGTCGCCGCGAGTAAGTTGCGCGCGGCCCTCTCAGCTGAGTATCTGCCTTTGATTTTTTGTCTGAGCGGCGTGGTAACGTGCAGTGAGCGACTTGCCCGGCACTGAAAGTCGGGATAACGAAAGCTGTCGTCCATGACCGAACTACACCTGTACAGTACCCTTTCCCGAAAACTCGAACCGATAACGCGACTCGCGGATGGATCGATCGGGATCTACTGTTGTGGCCCTACGGTCTACGACGTCCCGCACGCTGGTCACGTCCGCAGCGCTTTGGCTCCAGATCTCCTGGTTCGATTTCTCCGAGCTCGAGGCGAGCGCGTCACCTACGTGCGCAATGTCACTGACGTAGACGACAAGATCCTCGAACGGGCACGCAAGAACGACGAGTCTCCGCTTGCGCTCTCGGCGCGCATGGCGGAGGTGTACGTGGATCAGACCAGTCAGTGCGGCTGCCTCTTGCCCGATCACCAGCCGCGCGTCAGTCAACATATCGAACAGATCATCGCCCTGGTTGAGGAGCTGATCCAGAGTGGCTCGGCGTACGTCGTGGGTCGGGCAGATCAGACTCAAGACGTGTATTTCTCGGTTCGAAGTTTTTCCGATTACGGCAAGTTGTCACGCCGCCGCATCGATGAACTCGAAGTGGGCGCCCGCGTCGAGCAAGACGACTCGAAGCGCGACCCGCTCGATTTCGCGCTTTGGAAAGGCGCGACAAGCGACGAATGGGGCTGGAATAGCCCGTGGGGGCGCGGACGGCCTGGGTGGCACATCGAGTGCTCTGCCATGAGCCGGCACTACCTCGGACACGGGTTCTCGGTGCACGCCGGTGGCATGGACCTCATCTTCCCGCATCACGAAAACGAGATCGCGCAGAGCGAGGCCGCCAACCCCGAAGCGGGTCCGTTCGCGAAGATCTGGATCCATAACGGGTTCGTGAACGTCGACAAGGAGAAGATGAGCAAGTCGCTCGGCAACTTCGTGACCGTCTCAGACATCCTTGAACGCAACGACCCGGAGGCGTTTCGCTGGTTTTTGCTGACGGTTCATTATCGGGGTCCGATCCAGTTCGAGACGGAAAAGTTGGAGTCTGGTCGCGTCGTATTCCCGGCGGTGGACGAAGCAGAGCGGCGTGTGGACTATCTGTATGCGACGTTGGCTCGACTTGAAGCGCTGGCTGCGCAAAACGGTTCAACCGCGTCGAACAAACCACCAAAAGAAATCGACGAAGCGCGCAAGCAAGCGCAAGCCGCGCGCGAGTCCGCGGAACGCGGCATGCTAGACGATTTGAACTCGCCCATCGCGTTAGCAGCGCTTGGTGAGATGGCAAAGCTCGGGAATGAGACCTGCGATCTCGCGCAGAAGCGACGCAAAGATGCAGCATTCTCGACTGCCGCAGCCCAACTTGCACGCGAGCTGCTCGAGCACATGGCTGAGCTAAAGGGCTGGCTCGGGGTACTTACAACCGACGCGGATGCCTACCGCTCGCGGACGCAGTTGCGGCGAGCCAAGTGCCGCGGCCTGACCATTTCGGTGATCCAAGCCAAGTTGCAGGAGCGATCAGAGGCCCGC
>JBLNFG010000566.1:0-6398 GCA_050263495.1 Myxococcales bacterium
ACCTGACGGTCATGACGATTGCACATCAGCTATTCACGTTTGCGCCGTTCACCCGTAGGATGCATGCACAGTTGGCGGGAATCTTCGTACTCCAATTCATGTGGATCCCGAGCGCCGTAATCGCGGGCTGGATTCTCTGGAGATTTGCCTCCCTACGCGCGGGCGTTCGTCCATGGCGGTGTGGTGCGCGCACTAGAAGATGGCGCTGCCTGCTCAGCATCCTGGTGCTGCTCGCCTTTCTGTTGACGAGCATTCGAACATCGGTCAGCGTCCGCTACTATACGGTGCTCTATCCGCTGCTGCTCCTTGCTTCCCTGGTGGCCGGTGCCTCGCTCCCAGTCAGCGCAGCTTGGCGGCGTGGTTTCCTCGGGTGCATTATTATCGCATTCGGCGCCAGCAACTTTCGAACTGTGGATCCGGTGTCACGTTACGCTTACGGCACCTTTCGATTTGGCTCTCACCGATTACTGGCCATGAATTCGATCAACGCCGAGCGCTGCGGCTTCGGGATCGATCAGCTCGTGTATAACTTCGAGTTCGTCCGCTTGCATGAAGCGATTGAAGCGGCACTGGTCGAGCTCAGGCCTTCCGGCGTGACGCCGATTGTGGTTGCGGACGAGATGGATTGGTACCTGATGGCGCGAATGAATGCCACGACGTGCCGCCGTACCTTGGCAGGCGACGGGACGAAGCGAGTCCCTCACCTGGACCTAAGAGATCTCAAACTTCGCAAGTATCCTCCGCGCGACTTCCATTTTGTTGCGTTGCCCAACGTCGACAATGGGCCCAGCATTGATGCGCTTAGATCGCAATACGCTGTGACGGCAGTCGCGACACACGGCCAAGACGGCTACCTTCTCACAAGCTATCGAATGCAGAAGCGACACTGACGGACCAAGTTGCTGACGCGCAACGCAGTTGCCAAGTGCGGAGCGGAAGGGGAACCAACGGCCATCGCAGCGCCAACGCACAAGCTGTGGTTCCCGTTCCTCCGAGGAAGTCGCTCGGGTAGAGCAGCTGTCGCGGCCGAAGCATGACGGCGCTGGGCCTTTGCACAATTGACACGCTATGACGATCCGCATCACCCCGGATTGCCCCTGTGTCATTGCCCGCGTGCTGTTAGGGCACCAAACGGGCAGTACCGCCTTGCCTCAGTCGAGTCTCGTATTCTGCCTGGTCGCGGGCCCCATGCGCTGCGACGGAACCCTCCGCGAAGCCGCGCGCTTAACCTTCGGCGATTGGCACGCTGGGTGCTCTTGGCTCGAATCCAAGAACTCATAGGGGTCTTCTATGCGCGCTCTCCTGGTCCATCCTGGCGTACCTAACTCAGCAGAGCTAAGTGAGGTGCCCGACCCGGAACCTGGCGCACACCTCTTGGTGCGTACGAGAGCTATTGGGATTTGCGGCACCGATCTGGAGATTCTGGCTGGAAAGTACGGAACCGCGCCCCCGGCCAGCGAGAGTCTGATCATCGGCCATGAATCACTCGGAGAAGTCGTGAAAGCTGCTCCGGACTCTGGGTTTGCCCCAGGAGATCTCGTTGCTGGCATCGTTCGCAGACCCGACCCGGTTCCTTGTCCCAGCTGCGCAGTTGGCGAATGGGACATGTGCAGGAATGGTCAATACACCGAGCGAGGAATCAAACAACGCCACGGCTTCGGGTCAGAGTACTTCACGATCCGTCCAGAGTTTGCCGTCAAGGTAGACGCGACGCTCGGGCGGAACGGTGTCTTGACAGAGCCGGCAAGTGTAATCGCCAAAGCGTGGGAGCACATCGAACGGATCGGCCATCGCACGCGAAGTTGGGAGCCTCGGCGGGTCCTCGTCATGGGCGCAGGCACAGTTGGATTGCTTGCAGCCCTGGTTGGGGTGCAACGGGGCTTCGATGTGCACGTTCTGGATCGCGTGAGTGAGGGGCTCAAACCTGAGCTCGTGCGTAGCCTCGGCGCGACCTATTACGCGGATGCCACCAAGGCGCTCGAACTGACTCCGGACATCGTGCTCGAGTGTACGGGAGCCACGACTCTCATCTTCGATGCGGTAAACTGCACCACTGCTGGGGGGATTGTCTGTTTGGCGGGGATATCATCGGGCGGACGCAGCATCGACATTGATTTGGGAATGCTCAACCGAAGTATCGTCTTGGAGAACGACACGATCTTTGGATCGGTGAACGCGAATCGCCGCCACTACGAACTTGCGGCACGAATTCTATCGGACGCGGATCCATCCTGGCTCTCACGACTGATTACTCGAAGCGTTCCCATCGAGCAATGGCCAAATGCACTCACAAAAACGGCCAACGACGTCAAGACAGTCATCGCATTTGGAGATTGGTAACGCCACAACCATGAGCAAGATCGAAGACTACGCTCTGATCGGCGACTGCGTCTCTGCTGCACTCGTTCACAAGAACGGTTCCATTGATTGGCTTTGTTGGCCGCGCTTCGATTCGGGGTCATGCTTTGCTGCACTGCTTGGAACGCGGGAGCACGGACGCTGGGCGTTGGGTCCGGTGGGACAGGGGGTGCGTTCGAAACGCACGTATCGTGGCAGAACCCTCATCTTAGAAACCGAACACTCTTGCGCTGAAGGCGATGTAACAGTGATCGACTTCATGCCTATTGGTGGGGGGCCCGACTTGGTGCGGCTAGTCAAAGGAAGAAGGGGGCGGATGTCCATGCGCATGGACCTGACACTTCGCTTTGATTACGGCGCCATCGTTCCGTGGGTTACCCGCTTCGAAACGGATGCCGTGCGTGCGGTCGCGGGTCCAGACATGGTCGTGCTGAGAGCGACCGTACCCGTTAGCGGAGAGAACATGGCGACCGTGAGTGAGTTCACCGTGGTTGCGGGCGAAACGGTTGCATTTGTCCTCAGTTACACCCCCTCACACTGCGCCATGCCCGAGGCCCTAGACGTGGTGAAGGCCCTGGCAGAGACTGAGTCGTTTTGGACCAACTGGGCAGCGCGATGCACGTACGACGGGAAGTGGCCGGAGGCTGTCATGCGGTCGCTTCTCACGCTCAAGGCCCTAACGTACGTGCCAACGGGTGGACTGGTAGCCGCGCCCACGACTTCACTCCCGGAACAACTCGGCGGTCCGCGTAACTGGGACTATCGCTTCTGCTGGTTGCGAGATGCAACGCTCACGCTGCTAGCCCTCATGGACTGTGGGTATCTCGAGGAGGCGCGTGCGTGGCGTGCCTGGCTGCTTCGAGCTGTCGCGGGTAGCCCTTCACGCATTCAAATCATGTATGGCCTCGCGGGCGAGCGGCGGCTGCCGGAGTTCGAAATCCCATGGTTATCCGGCTTTGGCAATTCGCGTCCTGTACGCGTTGGCAATGCCGCAGCAAACCAAGTCCAGCTTGACGTTTACGGAGAGCTCATGGACGCACTCCACCAAGCTCGACATGGTGGCATCGTTGCGAATGAAGCCGGGTGGGCCCTTCAGAAATCCTTGGCGCGCCATCTCGAAGGCATATGGGACCAACCCGATGATGGGATCTGGGAGGTGCGCGGCGGTCGGCGTCACTTCACGCACTCGAAAGTGATGGCATGGGTTGCCTTCGATCGTGTGTTGCGGACGGCAGCAAGCTTCGGGCTGCCGGGTCCACTCGAACGTTGGCGCAGCGTTCGCGATCGCATCCATGCTCAAGTGTGCGAGCTCGGATTCAATCAACAAAAGGGAAGCTTCGTTCAGTCTTTCGGCTCGAACGTGCTCGACGCCAGCCTGTTACTGATCCCTCTTGTGGGTTTTCTTCCAGCAAGTGACGAGAGAGTTCGGGGCACCTTGGCGGCCATTGAGCGAGAGCTCAACGTCGACGGTTTCATCCTACGCTACGATTCCGAACGCACGAAAGATGGGTTACCTCCGGGCGAAGGAGCCTTCCTGGCATGTAGCTTCTGGTTCGCCGATAACCTGCAGATGCAGGGTAGAACGGCTGAGGCCACGGAATGGTTTGAACGGCTCCTCTCTGTACGCAACGACGTCGGATTGCTCGCAGAGGAGTACGATCCAACGGCGCGACAACTCCTCGGCAATTTCCCTCAAGCGTTCTCTCATTTAGCGTTGATCAGCACAGCGCTCAACCTAGCGCGCGGCGCGAAACCAGCCGACCAGAGACCCGCGTCTAATCGCGAGGCGAGCGCCGCGCAGCGCCAAACGGTCGCAAACGGCGGCGCACCGGACCAAGGTGAAGAAGCGGCAGCGAATAGCGGCGCGGCGCAGACTGATCGTAAACTGGACGCGACCGGCGAGAGCCAGACACGGGATCCAAGTCCATACCACTGAGGCTGGCGGAAGCGGCATGTCTCGCGCTGTACATTCTTGTGTACGGCTACCAGGTGTTGAGCCAGGCGAAGTCCCCGTTGGATCCAAGCCCATCGTCGTGGAAGCAATAACCACCGTGGCGCGGCAGTGGCTTTCCCTCGGCCGAGAAGTCCCAGGGCAAGGTGTCGCAAGCGACTCCGACGCCGTTCACGTATAGTCTGCGCCCCTTCTCCAGCTGACCGCAGTTGCCAGACACGAAGGCCTTGGTCGCCTGATAACTCTCGTGACACGCTCTCAGACCAATGTCCACGATTGCCCCGGTGCCGATCGTGATCACGATTGGATCCTCGCATATTCCGGAGCACGGTGTGGCCGTACAAGTCCCTTGCTTGCACTCGCCAGCGCAGGCCTTGTCGCACCCACCACAATGCTCAGCGCTGCTCTGCGTCTCGCTCTCACAACCATTCGTGGCGTCCCCATCGCAATCGGCGTATCCAGCATCACACGTGATCTGGCACGCGCCGGAGCTGCAGCTCGGTGATCCGTGGTTAGCTCGGCAAGTAACACCGCAAGCTCCGCAATTGACTGGGTCGGTCTGCAGATCGACTTCGCACGCGTCCGTGGCTCTTTGGTTGCAATCTCCCCTGCCCTGGCTGCAACGATCGGACGTACATTCGCCATTGACGCATATGTCTGCCCCATCGAGCACAGCGCACGGTGCGTCACACGCGCCGCAGTGCGAGGCGTTGCTAGCCAGATTGACTTCGCAACCGTCGGCAACGCTCTGGTTGCAGTCGGCCCATCCCGCCTCGCAGACAAGAATTGCGCAACCCTCGCTCGCGCATGTTGCGATCGAATGCGGCAGATTGCAGGTACCCCCGCATACACCACAATCGCTCACCCTGTCACCATCATTCGATTCGCACCCGTTCGGGCTTGTGTCGTCGCAATCGGGGGTTGGTGCCGGGCAGTTCGTCGTCTCACAATCTGCCGTACGGCACCCCGCCGTTCCAGTGAGTCCGCTGGCGCTCGCCGCACCTCCGAGTGAAACTGTGCCTGAATTTTCGCGCCCAGCACCGAAATCTGTGTATGCCTGAGTGCCACGGCCTGCTAAAGCCGCAGCCACCGTTACAGCACCCGTGCCGCTTTGCGTCGCACCGCTTGTTCCCCCGACGTGCCCTAGCTCAGTGTTCACGCTCATCGGAGCCGCAGCCCCCCCACTCGACCGCTCGAGAGAAGGTTGGCTATGCGCCGTGCTGGTCGTGCCACCCACGTTGCTTGTTCGCTGATTTTCGGCACTTCCGTCGTGAGGGATCTCATACACGGGCGAGTTGCAGCCGAGCGAGGACATCGTGATTGCGCCGCTCAAACCAACAAGAAAAATCCATCGAGAATTCAGGGATCCCATGGTCTTCCAACTCTTGCGGACACCACAGATCGGCGTGCCCGCGGTGAGGAAAGCGTTGTGCTCGAATTGCCCGCGAGTCGGCGAGCAAACGCCGCCGCAGACATACGTTGCCAACCAGTTGCCCTGCGCCGTCCAAAGCCATCAGAAAAAAGGAATGCGGATGCAGACGATTGGAAATGGACCAATCCTACCCATTTTGAGTGCCTAGCTTTTCTGGCAACGGAACCCCCACCTCACCGCCACTGCGTCAACACCAGCAGTCGAAGCGCCCGCTTCGTTGGCCAGCCACAGGAGGTCTCGTGCGCACTCCATCTATCCAACTCTTTTCTGTTGCAGTTGGTTTCTGCGTCATCGGCTGCGCCGAGGCAGGTAGCGGGAACCTTGAACTCTTGCCAGGCTATGTTAGTGGCGGAGACGCCTCTACCGATGGCAGCGAGCATGGCCTGGGCGGTGGGAGTCAAGCAGGACTAACCACCAACACGCGAAGTGCGGCGAGCAATAATGGCAAGTCGACCGTTGGTGGCGAGACGAACACGTCTGGCGTAATGGGCACCCCTGGGGACCAACAGGCAGGCAACACGGTAAACAATGCGTCAACTCCCAGCGGCGCAGGTGGCTCCAAGGCAGCTGGGTCTACTTCTCGCCGCGGTCAGGCGAGTGGCGGAACGGGGAGCTCAGCAGGCCCCAGAACAACGGGTGGTTCGAGTTCCAGTAGCG
>JBLNFG010000567.1:0-3013 GCA_050263495.1 Myxococcales bacterium
GGGATACGAACGGAGAGGAGCGGTTTAGCATGAGCCAGCTTGGCGTCGGACCTCGATATATGTTCAGCACTGCTGATACTACCCTGTTCGCGGGTGGCGGTATGGTCGTTCAGGCGCTGGGCAAATCAGTTAAGAAGTCCGCGGAAAACGGGGCCGACTGGCGCGACTCGGATAAGGGCAGCGGGATTGGCGCCTATGCCGAGGTTGGGCTCGAAATGATGCGACTGCACAAGAATCGGCTGAACGTTGCTTTGCGTGCGGATTTCCCCACGTTTACCGTGGGCGGCGATTACCTGGTCCCGCTCTCGCTTTCAACCTCCTTCGTCTTCGATTGACAACGCGCTTTGTGCAGCTTCCTCGGCTATTGGCGGCAGAAGGCCATCAGAACCGAACCGCGCACGATATCAATCAACCGTGTTCGAAACAACTTCGATCAGTGCCCCTGCATGGTCTCAGAATTCGGTCCTTTCTTGACTCACTGGGCACGTGCAGGCAAGTCGCCGTAATCAGAACACTTACAGAGGCGCTCCCGGATGCATTCGCCGGAAATTGCGATGGATCTCGTGAGACTCATTGAGTCACATTGAAACTACGAAGTGTCTCAGACTGAGAGAACCGTGCTCACGAACGGCTCGCTGATGTTCCCGCAGGATCAATTGTTGACAGTAGAGGCGTGGCACTAGTAGAAGTGCGTGAGATGGTCCCACTCCTAGGGCGGACTGGCTCGGACGTGCAAGGAAGCCAGTGCCCTCGTGAGACCACTAGAGTAGGTAATCTCAATATGAAAAAGATCCTCGGGTTTGTTCTGTTGGCGGGAATTGCAGCATCAACGCTTGGCGGGTGTGCCTATGCGGGCGTAGCGGCGAGCGGCGACAAGGCTGTCATCGCACGGAACGACGGCTTCCTCTTCGGAATCCTTCGCAAGGTTTACGTCTGCAAGATCTCCGATTCTGGCGTGACCGCATGCCAGTCCAACGAAGCACCGTGATTTGTGCTTGGAACGGCTGAGAGGGATCGCTACCCTCTCAGCCGGTTAGCGTCTTGGGGTCGAGACGTCGTGGCTAATCTAAGTTTTTCCGACCTGGAGTGGGACTCGAAGAAGGATCATCCACCGTTGATGCCAACGCTTCGAAGCCCTGCGCACCCCACCGCGTGTTCCGGTGTCGGCAGGGTCCCGGTGGCCTAGTAAGCGACCCGTACAGGTCATCGACTTACCCAAAAAGACGCTGGCAGCCGTCCCTTTCGGCTGTGAAGGTACGCGATGCGGTTCAGATCGCTGAGCTGCCAGAAGCGAAGGAAACTCGTCTTTCCCGGCAGGGAAGTGCCCGTCAAGGTATGGGTCGCTGGCCCACCAGAATCGAATGTGTCGTTTGAGGGGTGGGGAATGTTCGTTTGTTTCGTTGGTGTGACATGCCGTATCGTGCGTTAGCCTGCTTTGTCGCTTGTGCTTGGTTCGTCTTCGTGGGCTGCAGATCAAAGGGAGAAAAGTCCCAGTCGGAACCAACCCCCGACTACGGTCAGCCCGTGGGCGCTCGTATTACAGGGAACGGGAAGGTCCCCTCCTTCGAGATCGCTTTGGCGGCACACGGCGCAACCCCCGACGATTGTCTCCCTCAAGCCGTGCAGGCGGTCAGTAGCGCTCTTTCGGGATGCTCGGCATTCAGCAGCGCTTTGGACCGCCAGCGAGAGCTTGCTATTACGTTCCAGATGAAGCAGCAAAAGCTTGTTCCAAGCCTCGTCCAGTCAACGGGCTTGGACGAAGCCGGTTTGTCGTGTTTGCGAAGAGAACTCGAGAGGACCATCGCATGCCCAGTGACGGGCCAAGATGCGAAGTTTCTCCTGCAGATTCGCCCGGCGGCAGGTTCGTGATGAAGAAGGCGCGAATTCGCGGCTCTCTCCCAGGTGTATTGCTCGTCGCGTGCTGTGCCGGCGCACTTGCGCAAACGGCTGCGCCGCCGATTGCCGAGCCGCCGCCACCGTCAACCCCCGCGAGTCCACCGCCCGCCAAACCAGCGCCGCAGACCGATGCTTCACTCGCATCCACCCCCGCTGCGGCTGCCAATGTACCTTCTACACCGGCGCCTGGCGCGCCGTCAGCTCCCCAAGCGCACGACAACGTGCGCACGGCAACCTCTCCTCTAAAAAACCCAGAGACCGCCATGTCTCCACCCTCCGCCGTCACAGCGAATGGCTCGCCGGCGGTAGCGCCGCCCACGGCACCGGTCGTCGTCGGACCGCCGGGGGTACCGTCGCGGTTTCGGCCTCCTAAACTAGGCTGGGATATCAATTTGGAGGGAGCCTATGGTCGCTATTTTCCGGCGAGTGAGGGCCTCGGCTTTGCGCGTTTTCGCGGTGGGCTGCTGTACTCGTCGGATCCCATCTTCTACGCTTTGGGCCTGACGTATGAATGGTCCAACCTTGAAGTCGCAACCTTCGGAGTTCAGGCCGAGGTAATGCAAATCGAGACTGGGCTCTGGCTGCAACTCGGTGGACTCATGGATGCGCATGCCCATCCCGGTGCGATGGCAGCCGTGGGTTGGAGCATTCTCGGTGCCGAGCTGCAGCTCAGGAAGTTCGATCCGGACGAATATGGCTTCGCCGCGGTCGCAAAGCTTCGCATTCCGGTCACTTTCATCGCCCAGGCGTTCTAGCCGTCAAGTCGGGAGACTGAGATCCTCGCGCTTCTCACGGCCGACTTCGCCTGCGCGTCGTGCCACCTCTACCTGGAGCTGTTCAGTACCAGAGACGGAAGTTGCCGCTCACGTGCAAGAGACCCAACAAGTACAGCATGCCGGCATAGTACCGATAGCTTCCGGTCGGTATCCCCACATTCCAAAGCTCTTGCACGAAGGGGCGAGCCTCCGCTGAAGGCAACGCAAACCCGAGCAGAGCATTCATTGCGACGAGTCCCGCGTCGTGGCCCGAAGTTAGCTCGGTACCATCAAGCCTGTACTCGCAACCGTAGTAACCGCGGCTTGTCAGGAAGGCTCCAAGACGGGCGGCGTACGTACTC
>JBLNFG010000568.1:0-3297 GCA_050263495.1 Myxococcales bacterium
GTCCAACCACATTACCCAAAGCCTGACTCGCCCGATCCTCATCATTGATGAAGCGCAAGAGATGCCCGAGTGTGTCTTCTCCGAGGTGCGCATGCTCACGAGCAAGGACTTTGAGCATGCAGGGACTGACTCCCAGCTCTTTGGCAACTTCGGTTATCGTCTTCGAACCGCGCGCCATCATCCGGCGAACGGCGTCTTTCTTGAATGAATCTGGGGGTGATTTTCTCTGCTGCATTGGTGGAACACCGAGGAGAGTAGCCCCTTTCGGGGTGTCCACCAAACCGGGGCAAGCTCACAGCTCCTGCCGCGCAGCGGCTTGGTTCAAGAGAGATTCGGTCAACTGCGAGAAGTCCTGTCACCTGACGAGGCATTGGTTCTCTTAGCCTCACGGCGCGATATCGAATCGGGATCTCGGTCTCGACGAGTGCAGGAAAGGCCTCTTCGATCGTCTTGCCCACGAACGGATGGTGGTCGATTCCTGGTATGCGCGACGCGGTGGCGTTCGAACCCAAGAAAATGAGACGCTCGTCCGATGTCAGCTGATACACGTGGATGCCGAAGGGCGCGTCCTCAAGGACCCCCTGCGCGGTGTAGAGTTCGTTATCTGGCACGTCCGACATCGGTTCGTCCCCTCATGATTTCGTCCCTTTGTGCTCTAGACCAGATAATCACGTCCAGGTTGAGGTGGCCAAGCCCATTCTCCACTGGGCTGCGCTGGCGAAACCAAGGGCTGAATCGTGACGAGCGGATCGCTTCCTCGCGCCGCCGTTTCCAGAACGCCGCTGGAGTGTCATCAACGGACAGAGTTCGTTTTGACCGACCCTTGACCAGGCTATCCCACATTGCCTGGCCAGCGCTGGCGTCCATGATCCGCTGTTGGCGGCGAATTCATCGCGGGAAGACGTTCTGGACCGTACGAGAGGTCCCGTAGCGTATTGGGGGTGCGCGAGAAACACTAAGACTCACTGGATTGCGTACCGAGGCAGGCGTATCGTCGCCGCGGCTCGATGTGTGTGTGTGCTCGGCTGGACATTCCCCGTGCACCGCTTCCCTCTTCGGAATCTGGAGTCGACCATGAAAACAAGACTATCGACCTCGTCCCTGACGCGCGTCCTGCTCGTCCTCCTCTGCGGCACGTCGGCCTTAACCGCCCAGGCCTCCGTCGATGCCGTCGTCCATGCCCACAGAATGTCCGCCCCGATCAACCCCAATCTCTATGGTCTGTTCATCGAACACGCCGGCGGCCTAGTGTACGCAAATCTCTGGTCGGAGATGATCTTCGACCGCAAGTTCTACTACGCGATCGACCCGACCGGGTCGGGAACACAATCCACCGGCTTCTTCGGGGAGACGGCTCGTCCCTGGCTTCCCGTTGGAACGGTCACCATGGATACCCAGCACGCCTACGTCGGCACGCAATCTCCGGCGATCGCGCTCGACCCCAGCGAGCCTCACGGCATTTCCCAGGCTCTCCCTCCTCTCCTGCAAGGCAAGCGCTACACGGGTCACGTCGTGCTGGCCGGCGATCCTTGCGCCAAAGTGTCTGTCAGCTTCATCTGGGGAAGCGGCGACGCCGATCGCCGCACCGTGACCTTCCGAGGGATCTCGTCCACGTTCACCCAATATCCCCTGGCCTTCGAGTCTCCCGTTGACTCCGCGGTTGGCCGAATTGCTATCGAGGCGACTGGTTCCGGTACCCTGCTGGTGGGCGCCGTTTCCCTCATGCCCGCAGACAATATTCACGGTTGGAGGCCCCAGGTCATCGAGGTCCTCAGAACGCTTCACTCAGGCGTCTATCGCTGGCCCGGCGGCAATTTCGTCTCGGCACATGACTGGCGCAATGCGATCGGCGCGCGGGATCGGCGCGCCCCCACGTGGGATCCGGTCTGGAGTGCGATGCAGAGCAACGATGTCGGAACCGATGAGTTCATGACCCTTTGCCACCTCACGGGCGTCGAGCCCTACATCACTGTCAATGCCGGTCTGGGGGACGCGAGCTCCGCCGCGCAATACGTCGAGTACGCCAATGGCCCCGTCACCAGCCCCATGGGCGCGAAGCGCGCCGCCAACGGGCACCTCCGCCCGTACAACGTCAGGTTGTGGAACATCGGCAACGAAATGTGGGGGTCCTGGCAATACGGCTACATGTCCCTCACTGACTATGTCGCCAAGCACAACCTCTTTGCTCAGGAGATGCGAAAGGTCGATCCCAACATCGTCCTCATCGCGAGCGGAGCCATGCCCGACACGATGACGGGCTCGACGGAATCCCTGAATCTCAGCGACAAGTTGATCCCCGACTACCTCGGTCCTGCTGACTGGACTGGGAACATGTTCCTGGGGTGTCTCGACAACATGGACATGATCAGTGAGCACTTCTACAACTACAATTCCCACTTCGATCTCTCGCAGGCAGCGCAGGTACCGAATGATCCCAACGAGCCGCTGGTCGACTGGATGCGCCGTCCAGCAAACCACATCCGCATCAAGTACGAGGAGTACCAGGAGTACCTGAAGCTCATTCCCGCCCTGAGAAAGAAGCCCGTTTCCATCGCGCTCGATGAATACGCCTATGCCGCTGGAAACAACTACAAGGTCGTGCCCGCCTACGCCTGGAACTTCCACGAGATGTTCCGTCACTCCGAACTCTACCAAATGGGCGCGCTGACTTTCATCACGAGCGTGTTCAGCGCCGCCGGCGACAAAGCGGTGCTCAACACCACCGGCATGCTCTACAAACTGTACCATGACCACTTCGGAACCGTTCCGGTCGAGGTCACGGGCAACTCGCCTCAACCTGCTCCCACGGATCCCCCTGGCGGTGAGCAGCCCGTCGTGAATGCCGGCAGCGACACCTATCCATTGGACGTGGCTGCTGCCTGGACGGCTGGGCACAGGGCTCTGACCGTCGCTGTCGTCAACCCCACCGACTCCCCTCAGACGCTCAATTTCGCCATTCACGGCGCCTTCCTGTCCGGCAAGGGAGTCCTTCGTCGCATGGCGCCGGAGAGCCTCACGGCCACCGTGACCGCAGGCCAGGAGCCAGGCGTCACGATCGAAAAGTCGGTGCTAGATGCGTTTCCTGCAAGCCCGACGCTCCCTCCGTTCAGCGTCAGCATCTACGAGTTTCCGGTGAGAGATTGAGACGCGAAGGCAAACGTTCGTCGTAGCCTAGTAGCGCGATTCTATCGAAACGATGGGTCCTACGGACCCGCCGCTGCGCGGCGAATCGCGCTACTAGTCCTCAATCAAGCGAATGCCAAGCGGCGCGAGGCGGCTGTTCGGTATCTGAGGTCG
>JBLNFG010000569.1:0-3183 GCA_050263495.1 Myxococcales bacterium
GTGTTGGTTCGGGCATGATGGACGCAGCGCTGGCAATTGGCGTCGACGCCGCGCAATCGCGCCCCGGCGACGTACTAGAGTACACGGCTGGATGCGCTGCGGCCGCGGTGGTGATGGGCCCTGCCGACGGTGCGATTGCGATCGTCGATGAAGCGATCTCCTACAGCAGCAACACCCCTGACTTTTACAGACGTAAGGGTGCCGCCTATCCGAAACACGGTGGTCGCTTCACAGAGGACCCAGGGTACTTCCACCATACCTTGGCTGCATCGCGCTTGATGTTGGAGAAGCTCGGGGCCAGTCCCTCGGATTTTCAGTACGCGGTCTTCCACCAGCCCATCCCTAAGCTGGTCGAGCGCTCTGCGAAGATTTTGGGCTTCGATGTGGCGCAGGTGGCGGTCGGCATGTGCGCCAATCGCATCGGGAACGCGTACGCAGGCTCGTCGATGTTGGGCCTTGCCGCTGTGCTCGACGTAGCCAAGCCCGGGGAGCGCATCTTCTATTGCTCGTATGGATCAGGCGCCGGCAGTGATGTCTTTGCCTTTACCGTGACTGACCGAATCCTATCTCGGCGCGACAACGCCACGGTTCAACGCTACCTCGATCGCGCGGAATACCTTCGCGGCTACGGCCAGTATCTCCGCCTGACCGATGCCATTCGGATGTAAGAAGATGCGTGACGTATTTATCGTCGGTTTGGGGCTTACCCCGGTCAAAGAGCATTGGACGTTGAGCCTTCGCCAACTCGGCGCTTCCGCGATTTGCGCGGCGCTCGCAGACGCGCGACTCGAATCCGTCGATAGCCTCCACGTCGGAAATATGTTGTCAGGGCAGGTGTCAGGTCAAGAGAACCTTGGCGCACTTCTGGCCGACGAAGTGGGCCTACTACCAATCGAGGCGGTCAAGGTCGAAGCCGCCTGCGGCTCCGGCGGCGCAGCCCTGCGCAGCGCGACGCTCGCTGTTGCCGCGGGCGCTTGTGAGTGCGCGCTTGCGGTTGGGGTCGAGAAGATGACGGATGTCTCCGCCGATGTCATTGCGGCGGGACTAGCCACGGCTTCCGATCAGGATTACGAGGCTTCTTTTGGTCTGTCCTTCGTGGGAATGGCGGGGTTGCTGATGCGTCGCTACCTCCACGAAACACAGCGCGCTAGAGCCGAGTTTGCGCCCTTCGTGGTCAACGCACATCGGAACGCGATGACGGCCGAGCACGCGATGTTCCGCTCAGGCGTAACGGCAGAACAATTCCAACGCAGCCCAATGGTGGCGTCACCCCTTGGGGTACTCGATGCTGCACCTGTGTGTGACGGGTCAGCAGCCGTCGTGGTTTGCAGCAAGGAAGCGCTCTTGCCGCACCATCGTCCGATCCGGATCGCTGCCTCGGCCGTGGCAACGGATACGATCTCGCTCGCTGCACGCGCCGAGCTGACGTCGTTGCGCGCCGCGCAAATATCCTCAGCGAAGGCCTTCGAGCGGGCAGGCTGCAGCGTCAAGGACTTGCAGCTGTTCGAGCCGCACGATGCCTTCACGATCATGACGGCACTGTCGCTCGAGGCCTGTGGCGTCGCAGAGCCGGGTAAGGCCCTCGACATGGCCGCGGCAGGTGCGTTCGAGCCCACGGGCATTCTACCCATTTGCACGTTCGGAGGGCTCAAGGGGCGAGGTCATCCCGTCGGTGCCAGCGGCGTATACCAAGTCGTCGAGGCGTGCCTTCAGCTTCGAAACGAGGCCGGCAAGAATCAAATCCGAGGTGCACGGCGCGCCATGACGCAGTCCATCGGAGGACATGGCGCAGTGGCCTTCACCCACATCCTTGAGGCTTAGATAGCAATGCAAACGGCGAGCTATTATCGTTTGGAAGGTCCGTACCTGAGGCTCGAGGGACAGCGCTGCGATGCCTGTGGTTCGGTGCAGTTCCCGCCGCGCATCACCTGTCGCGCATGCCATGCTCGGCAGCTGAGCGTGCATGAGCTTCCGCGCGAAGGCACCCTCCTCTCGTTCTCCGAGATCAGCAGCCCGCCCTCGGGGTTCAGCACGCCGCTCATTGCCGCGCTGGTTGCCCTCGACGGCGGAGTGAGGCTCGCTTGCCAATTGACGGATACCGACGCCGATCAAGTACAGATTGGCATGCGCGTCGAGATGGTAACGCGTCACATCAGCGAAACCGGGCCGGAGGGTTGCCTGGTCTACGGCTACAAATTCCGGCCCAAATTCGCCTAATTCGCGACGGCTTCGAATCGCGACGGCCTCGAATCGCGACGGCCTCGAATCGCGACGTTGCCCGTTAGGCGCCGTGATCGCGACGCCCTCCCGTTACGAGCGGAGCGGCCGTAGTTGCGACGGACTAGCAAGAAAGCAAATCGCGCACGGAGTAGGCCGTGCGCGATTCCGTCAGGGACGAGTAATTAGCGTTTTCGTTTGGGGCGCACCCCTCAAGAGCAGCCCTCGTGGGTTGCGAACCGAGCGGGTCCTAAATGAGGATCGGAATCGGAACGATGCTGTCGACGCAGATCTGATAGTCGCCAGCGTTGTCGCCGCCAACCACGAATATCTGTAGATCGTGAGGGTATTCACCCGGGTCAATACAAGTAGCCGACCAAGTCGGACAAGCAGGGTCTGTGAACAGAACCTCCTTCTCGCCAAGGGTCGTGGTGTTTACGAAGGGAGCACTCTCGTCGTAGTAGACCTGCGTGAACGCGATGCGCACGGACTGCCCCTCAAGCTTTCCAGACAGGCGAATGCGGAATCCCGCCGCTGGACCTTTGTACGGCAGCGTGGGTTCGCCCGTTCCGGGATCATTCAAACTGAAGCCAATTCCTGCACCCCACACCGACGAGTAGTCGTACTCGCCGTTCACGATGGGCCAGAGCGAAGTTTTACCGCTGATGCAGCACTTGCCTCCTTTGCACGGTGATTGCCGCTGCTCAGGAGTGCCCGGCACCGCTGGCGGATCCTGAAGCGTATCATCGCCCGTTCCTGGAAGCTGATCGAGCCCCGGATCGCTGAAGGCATACGCAGCTCCCTGGAGCCCGCAGGGGTTATCCTTCTCGCTGGTGGGCTCGCCACCGAACCAACCGCTTTCGTCCATTGCCGCGAGCAGATTGGTGCCGCAGCCCTTCAGTTGCGGGCCGCCTGCGCTGCCGCCCTGCGCGGCGCCGCCCACGGGTGTCGTTTGCGCAGGGCCCG
>JBLNFG010000570.1:0-5377 GCA_050263495.1 Myxococcales bacterium
CGGACGCTTAAATTCCGACAGCTCATGTTCGAGTTGGAGCGACTCGATGATGGACGTTATCGGCTCATTCTGACAGGTCCGTACAGTCTGTTTGAGTCCGTCACAAAGTACGGACTACAGTTGGCCTTGTGCTGGCCCGAGATCAGCTCGCTGGAAGATTTTACTTTGGAGGCTGATCTGCGCTGGGGGAAGCAGAACGAACGTCTGAGCTTTTCTGTCAAAGCGCAGGAGCTCAAACGAGGTACGGCCCAGAAGGCCGTTGCGGCCGTCAATAGCGAAGTGCAGGAGTTGATCGCGGCTCTGCGCGAAGAGGCTCCAGGTGCGACCGTGGCGGAAGCCGAGAGTCTGCTCGATCTGCCCGGGGTAGGGCTGTGTGTTCCAGACATTCGCTTCACTTCGCCAGACGGGGCGACCGTTCATCTTGAGGTGATGGGTTACTGGAGCCGGCAGAGTGTGTGGCGGCGCGTAGAACTCGTCGAAGCAGGCATGGTTGAGCCAGTCGTGTTCTTAGTCTCGCGACGCTTGCGCGTCAGTGAGGATGTACTCGATGCGGACGCGCCGAGCGCGCTCTACGTTTACCGAGGCCGGATCAATCCCAAGAAGGTCCTGGCGACGATTAACGAGCTACTGGCGCGGCTTCGGAAGTCAACGCCGCGACGCAAACGACTGCCGAAGTAGTCGAGCCACGCCTCAAGGAGAGGTCGACCGCTTCACGTAGCTGCACCGGGGTAAATGGCTTTGCTAAGAAGATGACCCCCAGTTGCGTCAAGATCGCGTGTCGTTCGGCCTCGGGATCGCAACCGGAAACCAGCACCACGGCCAGGTTGGGATGAAGTGCACGAAATCGCTCGACCTGAAGACTCGCGTCACTGCCGTCCACATTTGCATCAGTGACCCACACCTCTAGGCGCTCCATCGACTTTGCTGCGGCGTACGCTTCCTCGACAGCGGACGCTTCCCGAATCTCGTAACCTTCACGAGCCAGAATCCGCACCATGAGCTTTCGCACGGATGCTTCGTCGTCCAGCACGAGAAGTTGTGGCTTGCGAGTAGTATTGTCGGTCTCGAACGAATCGTTGATCGAGGTCATGGCACTGCCTTGGGCGCTGACGGTTGACGGCATAGTTCCGGTGCTTGGGATTGGCTAGATGCGACATCAGTCCGACGGAATCGCTCTGAGGGACCCTGCGCGTGTGATGAGGCCACGGGACAATGCCCCGCTACCGACCAGCTAGCATTGCGGGGATCTGGGTTGCCTGTCTTGTTAGTCATGTCGAGTGACCGAAGAAGGCTCCCCCCTCATCAGTCATCCAAATCTTTGCATCTTTTGGTCACCGCGTGCCACCAGAAGATGCAGAAACCAGTCGGGTACGCATACGTACGTGCTCAGATCAGGTTTCAGGATCAGGGGACGCTTCGGCGATGTCTGCCGTCTGACTGCCGAGTAGATATTAGGCAATGCTCACGAATGCGCGCACTTGCATGCACGAAGGGCAGGTACTGCGAATTGTCTGCTGTGCTGGCCGGTGTATCTGTCGTAAAGCTGGCCAAGCAGATTTCACTCTAAGCCCGCGGCACGTTCTTGCGTCAGTGCGAGGGCCTCTCCCAGGGACGCAATAGCGATTGCTTTGGAGTCCGAGGGCGCGCCAATGCTCGGTCGCCGCGACGAAGACAGCAAGTGATTTTCCTGCCCACCACCGCTCCGGCTACGCCGGAGCTTGCTCCTCCCAAATCCGTGCTCGCTAACGCTGCGCGCGGATGGGAGGAGCGCAGTGTCCTTGCGTTCGGACAGGCTACTCATCGCGGGATGAGAACAATGATTTCGGTGTCTTCGTGTCAACGTCGAGGTATGAACGCCCCTCGTCGCGATATGGATCGACGGTGATATTCAGTGAAGCTGAAGGCTGCAAAATCTTTGGTTCTCCAACGGCTCTCTCAAGCTAACCGTGAGGAGGGTGCGAGTTGCTCGAGGGACTTACCCTCAGCATTTAGACCGATGCGCCAGGCGACGAGCGCTCCTGATAGCATGAGCAGACCGCCAGCGTAGTAACCTACCGCCAGAACTGCGCACTCATGAGTGGCGATCAGAACTCCGAACAGTGCCGGAGCGACTACGCCGCCGAAGAGTTGCGCTAGTCCGTCCCAGCTTGTTGGACGCGTATACGTCGAGTGGACGCACGCCCCAAGCTGCTGGACACCAGCTTCGTAGAAAGCTCCGCGCACACCCGAGTCACGTTTGCTACCCGGCCTATCTTGCGGAGGGGCTCCCGCGGTCGCGAAGCGCAGGAATAAGCAGATCGCGGCGCAACGATGTGCATGAGGCACTGGTTGGGGTACTACGGCGGCCGAGCGCGCTGCGCTTTCGTCCTATGCTCGCACTGATCTTCGTCTCCGTCCTTTGGGCGTTCTCCTTTGGATTGATTCGTCACCACTTGGTGTCCCTCGATAGCTCTGTCGTGGCGTGGTTGCGACTGGTGCTTTCTTTATTGGTGTTCAGCCCGTGGCTGCGACCGTCGTCGCTTGGTCGCTGGCATTGTTCGTGGCTGATGTTCATTGGTGCTGTCCAATTCGGCGTCATGTATCTATTGTACGTCGCCTCCTTTGCGTACCTGCAGGCGTACCAAGTAGCCGTGCTTACGTTGCTTACCCCCCTTTTTATCTGCCTGTTCGACGCCGTGCTAGAGCGGCGCTTCTCGTGGGTTGCGCTAGCTGCCGCGGTACTGGCAGCAGTTGGGGCCATGATCATCGTTGCTTCGCGACCGCTCGGCCGCGCCGAGTGGCAGGGCGTGCTTCTGATTCAACTCTCGAATGGGGCGTTTGCTTTGGGGCAGCTCTTGTATCGGCGGTTTCGACGATCGCATTCGAACTTGGTCGACCGACATTTGATCCCCTGGCTTTACTTGGGTGCGACGTTGATTGCATTTCCATTCGCAGCAGGGAAGCTAGTACCCACGTGTTCCTCTCTGTCCCCAGCGCAAGCGCTGGTCATTCTTTACCTTGGCGTTGGGGCATCGGGTGTGGGGTTCTTCCTGTGGAATTCGGGGGCAGCGCAGGTGAAGGCGAGCGTGCTTTCCGTCATGAATAACGCAAAGATCCCCTTGGGGGTACTCGTTAGCTTGCTGGTTTTCGGGGAGAGCTCGAACCCGCTGCGCCTCGTCTGTGGTGCCTTGGTTGTGCTTTTGGCTGCCATTCTCGCCGAACGCGAGGCAATGCCCATTGCGACTGCTCCTGCAAAATCTGAGGTCGTCGGAAGGTCTCGCGGCTAAAAGGAGTCCTAATGGACCAGTCACTGAACGATAGTTTGCGCAACGCCGCTTTCGCTGCCGCATGCAATGCAGATCCGGCGCACGACTTTGGTCATGTAATGCGTGTCGTTCATTCCGCGGTCGCAATCGCCCGAACAGAAGGTGCTGATTTGGACGTCGTTTACTGCGCCGCCTTACTCCATGAGCTCGTGAATCTGCCTAAGTCACATCCTCAATCGGCGCGCTCTGGGGACTTGTGTGCCGTTGCGGCGGAGCAGTTGCTACGTGGCGAGGGCGCAGACGAGGGGTTGATCAACCAGGTCACTGAAGCAATTCGTGTTCATGCATTTTCAGCGGGCATCTTCCCGCGTAGTCTGGAGGCTAAGGTACTGCAAGACGCCGATCGACTGGATGCGATTGGTGCCATTGGTATTGCTCGATGTTTTGCTACGTGCGCCAGCATGGGACGGCCGCTCTATTCGACGAACGATCCATTCTGCGAACGACGTGTGGCCGATGACAAGAGTTGGGGACTTGATCATTTCTTTCGAAAGCTCTTGAGAATTACCGACTCTTTACACACGGACGCGGCTCGAGGAATGGCATGCGAACGGTCTAGATTCATGGACGACTTCTTACGGCAACTCAGATGTGAGATCGTCGACGAATCAATTGCATCGCTGATTACTGGAAGGTCTATGCTAGAGAGCAGAGGCACATCCGAAATGCGCGACGCAGAGGGAAGCGGTTTGTCCGTCGATGCTTGCTCTCATGATGTCGAGCCCCACTGGTGAGGGGGTACGCGGTGGAGCCGCCCTGCTCTCATGAAAGTCTGGCCAAGCTAAGGGCACGCAGCGGCGTTTGACTAGGCTGGTCGAGTATGTAGGGCGCGTTAAATCGGTCAGCGGGTCTCTGTTTTCCATAGCAAGTCCGACAAGTTACATCTATGGCTGGCATAATGTTCAGTATCTGATATTGTGTTCAGTGCCATGTCAACCTCCCAAGCCCTCCTCGAGCCCATCGAGCGCGTGAACTGCCTTTGCGTCGTCGGTGCTTCTTCAGTGCCCGAGGAGGGCTAGCGGTCGTGCCTGCTCAACTTGCGCTCGAGCTCGAGCCCATTCCGTTTAGCCACGACCAGGCTCCTGGTGAACGCCGGGTTGCGTGTGTCATTTTACCGGAGCTTGCGTGCGAATTGACACGTTGGGCTATGACAAAGCCCACGCTCGTTCCTACGGCAGCTGCGCCGCGGCCGTTGGGCGTCGTGCTCCTGGATGGTGTTGAACGTAAAACTACGCTTGCTGAACTTAATCGTCGGATTGAACCCGGCTTCCGGTTGAGTGCCGTTGATGTGCTCGCTCGACGGCTCGGGATCCACGAGGGCCAGACGATTATCGAGGCGCGTTGTTTGCACGCAGCTCTCGAAGTTTGTGCATTACCACGTAGTCAGATCGCCGAAACTTTAAGTAAAATTGCCGAGTCACTCTTGGATCGGGCCAGTGTGGTGGCGGTCGAGGCTCCCGATACGATTTGGCTCGAAATTGGACCAGTGATGCGCAACCTCGGGGGCGAGGCAAAGGTGGCCAAGGAGATCGTCGAGCGGGTGCGTTGCCTCGGTCATGCCGTACGGCTTGCTGTGGCTTCAGGCCCTAGGCTTGCGCAATTGTTCGCGCGTTGGTCAGCTGCTGGTCATGCAAACGGTTTGCTTGTGCCGCATGCACGCTCTCGCGAGATGGCAAGTAGCTTGCCGCTCGCCGCTCTGCCTCTCAATCGAGATCAGCTTGGTTGGTTAGGTCGGTTAGGGTTAGTGAAGTTGAGCGATTTCAATCGGTTACCTGAAGGCGAGCTCGTTTCTCGGCTTGGGCGTGATTCTGCGCGGTGGGTTGCTCTTGGGCGCGGTGAAGATCACGAACCGCTCTATGCACTTCAACCAGAACGCATTTTGCGTGAGCGACTCGAGTGGGAGGAGCCTGTCGATGGGCTAGATCGGTTACGGTTCGTGTTCCGTCGTTTGACCACCAATCTCGAAGCGCGTCTTAGTGCCCGCGGTGAAGCAGCGGAGCGGATGAGTATCACCTTCCAGCATGATCGCGCTATAGCGCGGCATCGAGGGGTTCCATTCGAAACTCAGCTGC
>JBLNFG010000571.1:0-3651 GCA_050263495.1 Myxococcales bacterium
TCGTCGATACCGTCGCAGTTCGTCGATGCCGTCGCAGTTCATCGATGCCGTTGCAGTTCATCGATGCCGTTGCAGTTCGTCGATGCCGTCACAGTTCGCCGATGTCGTCGCAGTTCGTCGATGCCGTTGCAGTTCGCCGATGCCGTCGCAGTTCGTCGATACCGTCGCAGTTCGTCGATACCGTCGCAGTTCGTCGACGCCGTCGCAGTTCGTCGACGCCGTCGCAGTTCGTCGACGCCGTCGCAGTTCGTCGACGCCGTCGCAGTTCGTCGATACCGTCGCAGTTCGTCGATACCGTCGCAGTTCGTCGATGCCGTCGCAGTTCATCGATGCCGTTGCAGTTCATCGATGCCGTTGCAGTGCATCGATGCAGTCGCAGTTCGCCGATGCAGCGGCGGCACCGGAATACGCTCTAATGCCGCTGAGGATCCGTGCCCGTCGGAATGTTTACGGCGCGCAGACTCGGGATGGTTACGTCCGTTGCAGCGCGGATGCGTGTTCCACTCGGGGCTTCTTCGGAACCGGGCGGGAACGTGCTTTCCGTGGTCGAAGGTGTTACCCACCTCCCTCGCACCATGTTCTCGGTGAGTGCGAGTGAACGGAATAGTTTCGCTTGTTCCGTCTTCCAGTTCAATAATTCCTCTTCCACGATCCGCGTCGCTTCGATATCCGCCATCTCTCGCGAGGAGGCGGTTGTTCTTCGCCGACCTTCGAGTGTTTCGTTCTCTACTCTGTTGCCTGCCTGAATGGCACATCGGAATAGGGAATCGAGGGTGGGGCTTAGGCACCCGGCTCGCCCGGCAAGTGCGCTTGCCGTTCCGATCTTGGCCAACACGACGCGCGCTTTGCCTCGCGTGGTTCCGATACCAGCCGCGACTGAGAGCAAGTGCCGAGCTACGTCGATACCGCGCTGAGGGACCACTCGAACTCGGGACAGTGCCGGTGACGCGTGTCCGCGTTGAGCGAGGGTCAGCAATGGAGCCGAGCAGGCGAGCTGCCCGTCTTGCTGCGTTGAGTAGAGCTCAATCGTCTCCGCCGTGCGCAGGACGACGAGGGCGACACCATTGTCTGATGCTTGGACATACCAGTCACGGAGCTCAGAATCGCGCGGCCACAGATGAACGCGCTCTTCTGGAGAGAGTGAGCCGCCGTCGATCAGCAGGACTCTAAGCTCTTCCTTCGCTGCGCGAAGACTCTCTGGTGAAGGGCCACATCCCGTTGAGGCCACGCTGAGTGGCGGCAGGCTAAAGTTGGGAGTGAGAACGACGGCCATGCGCTCCCAGTTGCACCGGTTGTGCCAACCGTCGCCGCGTGAAATTTGCACAGATATTTCAGTCAAGTAGGTCACTCATCACCCATCTATGAGGGGTCGGACATGACTCAGGCGTCTACCCGCGTTTTGCAAGCCCAAGACTTCATACACAAATAGGCGTCTTGGCGGCGCAGTGGGCTCGTCGATGCTGGGTACCCCTTGACTCGCTTGCGTGGTCAAGTGCTCGCCTGACCACGGCTCAACTGCGACAGAGAACACACGGGAGCTGAGCGCTGGGTTATCTAGACTGAAGTCTTGTGCGGTGGAAACACGCAGCGGCGAGAATCCACGCGAGCAAGCATGCGAACGCTGCCATGCCGAGCATCAATCCGCGCCGGAACATTGCGGCTTCATAAGTGAACTCTACCGAGCGCGCGCCGGGTGGTAGCTTTACCGATCGCACCGAAATGTTGGCACGATGGATTGGCGTTTCTCTGCCGTCAACCGAAGCAAGCCAACCTGGGTAATAGGTGTCGGACAAAACCAGATAGCCTCCCTGAGGAGCATCCACCTCAATGCGTACTCGGGTTGCCTCATCCTTAACGATTCTAGCGCTCCCAACTCGCTCCCCCAGGCCGCCTTCCAGCGGTGCCGGCGCAGCCGTGGGTGGATCAGTGTGAAGCAGCACTAGCCTATCTGCGTCGAAATCGGGGCGCGTCATCGTAGTGACTGCTTCTCGCGAACTACTCACGACCTGGGCCGTTGGCACGACCCGCACTCGACGTCCGGGTAGCTCGTAGAGCCGGACCGCGCCGCCCGTCCGTTCCTCGCGCAACCCCGCGCCGCGGATCTCTAGCGGCGCGAGCAGATGGGTTACGCCATACGCGGCGAGCACACTCGGCAAGGACGCGTGCAGGACGATCGCGGTGCCGCTCAAGTACGTGAGTTGTGGGACCAATAGTCCCCTTCGCGAGTGATCGCCCCAAGCATCGACGTACCACTTAGGTGCGATCCCGGCATAGCAGTCGGCGGTGGCAACGCCGTAATAAACGCCCGTATTCGGGGCGACCGTTTGGCGTAACTCGCGGTAAGGGTCGAGGGTCGTCCAGCCGCGCGCCGTCTGATACGCCAACTGATGCAGGAACTTGTGCAGCGGTGAATAGAAACGCACCTGATTCAGTCGATCCGCCACCTTCGATACCGCAGCCGGTGGTTCGAGCCACTCTTGCGCTAGCACGTACGGATTCTGATGCGTTTGATGCGCAAAAAGGTCGAGTGCCGTTCCAAATACGACGCAAGGCGGAATCAGCGCCGGGATTCGGGGCGCAACCCGCGACAACAAGCGCTCGAGATCGAGCCGTAGGTACCTCAGACCAATCGCACCCAGAATAGCGAGCATCAGATCAACGACGACCAGAAACCGTGTCGGGAAACGGAAACTCGACATACCGGGCACGTATTTCCATGCGAAATAGAATAGGGGGGTCTGTCGTCCAAGCACCATCGCCATGCAACCCACAGCCAATCCGACCAGCAGTAGCACGCGTGGTCGACGCCACGCGCGAGCTGTTGCACCGAAGGCAAGCAAGACCGTCGCAACACCGACATAGCCGTAGTTCTCCCAAAAAAGTCCCTTCCCACGATAGCTAAGATCGGCAATGTCGCCGTTCGCGTACGGAATCAGGAAGTTCAATAGATCGCGCCACCCATACGGGAGCATCGAGGCGAACTCGAATGAAAGCTTGCCACTGCGATCAGAGTGAGCAGCCAACTCGAAGAGCGGAAGCATCGACGGTGCGCCGCACGCGACCGCGAGTGCGGAAACGAACGCGAGAGAGGCGAAAAGCACGAGCGCGAGCGGAACGCGCCCGACCTTGCCGCGCAACTGAACCAGCAAACACACCGCCCAAAGGCCGTACGTGACTCCCGAAATGTACGCGGACTGCGGGAACCCCGACGCGATCTGCTCAGCGTAGACCGCGCCGAACAAACCCAAACAAAAAAAACGTTCCGAAAGACTCGGAGGAGCCGTCCGAACTACGTCGTCTTCGCCCAAGGCGGGTGGCTTGCGATTGGCTAGCGCGCAATCGATCAGTAGCAGACCCCACGGCAACCAGACTACGGTCGAGACGATGCCCAGATGTTTGAGTTGGGTGACGAGATAGCCTGAGCCCGCGAAGGCAATCCCGGCCAATACGGCGCCTGAGCGATCCGCTCCGACGCGGCGAGCGAGCCCATAGGCACCATGAGCGGCTACCAAGATTAATGCGATGACCAACAGACAGAGTGCTCTCGCTATCGGTTGGGTCGCGAAGAGCACCAAGGAGAGCGGCTCGAGTGGATTTCCAGCCGCGATCGGAAATCCGGAGCAGAGCTTGGAGCTCCAGACGGGGGCCTCG
>JBLNFG010000572.1:0-8390 GCA_050263495.1 Myxococcales bacterium
TCCACTCCCGGTCGCCCAAACCCGAATTCGCTGCGCGAATTCCTAGTACCCCTCACCTCGGTAGCACTCATCACTTCAAAAGATTCGGGGTACTAGCTCAGAAAACCGTGCGAAATTGAGCGATGACCATCCGGCGCGTTTCGGCGTTGCGCGACCCGGATTAGCCACGCAGTGAGCAGAGCCGGGCGACGCGGCGAACCCACCTCCCGCCTTCTGACACCAACGCGCGGCGGAGCTTTGGTTCGTTGTCCTGACAGCCAGGGCCGGATGGGCTTAACTGTGCGAAAAGCTCGCCGTATGGTGAATGCTGTGGATGCCGCGCTCAATTTCAAGATCCTGCTCGTCGATGACTCAAGAACTGTGCTCAATGTGTTGCGCACATATCTCACCGGTGCGGGTTTCGAGTTTCTCGAGGCGGCGGACGGAAAGGCGGCGCTGCGCTTGGTGCTGCGCGAGCAACCAGCAGTGGTGATTACGGATCTCGAAATGCCTCAGATGGACGGCATCGAACTTTGTCGGACCATTCGCGCTGCGCCGGGTCTCGCCCGCACTAGACTGATCCTCATCTCCGCGAAGTGGACCCCCGAGCGACAGAAGGAAGCCGAGAAGATTGCGGTGGACGCACGCCTGCTGAAGCCGATTGACTGTAGGGAGCTGGCTCGCCTCGTGGCGCGCTGGTTTGTTTGACCCGTTTAGTAGCGCGTTTCTATCGAAACGATAGGTCCTTCGGTCCCGCCGCTACGCAGGGAATCGCGCTACAAGTCTGGTTCTTTGGCTGTCGCCCAACTCCAATTCGTTTCACGAATTCGTAGTGCCTCGCCTCTCGAGAGATCCGGCGTATTAGTGCCGCTATCTTCTGAGATGTGCCGCACCACTCGTAAAGCGATTCGCGGCGACCCGTGTGCGAGGTGAAGCTTTTCCCGGCGCTGCAGCGAGTGCGGCTTCGATTTCCTTGAAGCTTGGTGAACTCTCGAAGGGCAGCGAAGGGGTCGCAGGGTACAGGTCGTTGACCTAACGGAACAGATGAGAAAAAGTTCTCTTCCGGCAGGGAGAATACTGCTCTTCATCGCTGTAGGTCTTGCACCGTCCAGTCAACTCTCTTGCGGTGCTCGTCGCGTGCAGTGGCTGAAGCCAGTAACTCCAGAGAGTTGTTCGTTACGGATTGTCCCTAGCCGTCCTATGGCTTTGGTTGCCGCAATCTGGCACAATCAGGTGAGCTATCCCGACTCTGGGGAGCGCGAAGCGCTCATGCACCTCCCAATCGGGCGCAATCGTCCTAGACGGCACAGCTGGCTAATCGCAGTCGAACCTCAAACATAGGGGAGCCATGTTCGGGCACGACAACGAAGAATCAAATCGCAGGAGGTGCACCATTTGCGGTGCGCTCTCGCCTCACACCGAGACAAGCTATACGTTGATTAGCTCTAAACACGGGTGGCGCCTAGCGCGCAACGTTGACATTAACGGCCGGACAACGATGGAGTGGCACTGTCCAAAGTGTTGGGCTCGGCACAAGGCGTGCGGCACGCTTCGATGAGCGGGACCTATATGGGTTCGCGAACCGTGCCGAGTACCGGCAAGGAGTGCGTCGCGTTACTGTATGAAGTCGCGAGCTGTGCCGAGTACCGGCGAGGAGTGCGTCGCGTTACTGTATAAAGTGACGTGAACGTTCGACTCGTGATTGGTTGGTGCGCAGAGCCTCTTCTGCAGGGGCTCTGCGCAAGTTCACCGACTTCTACGCTTGCGGTGCACCATCGCTTCAGGGCACGACGAGTCCCAACGCCGTACGGTACTCAGGGATTACGTTGCCCGTCTCTTGGTTCATGAGCATGAACCAGTGCTGCCAAGGAATGGCCAATTCGTCGAAGATCTCGATGACATCCGTGTAGTATCGGGCTCGATCGGCAAGCTGCGAAGTGAGATCGTAGGCGCCAAACTCATTGCAGATGATGGGGACATTGTTTTCTACTGCCCAGCGCTTTGCACTCAAGATCTTGTTGCGTAGCGTTGCCTTGTTCCCCTCCCGGTAATAGTTTCGAACGGCGTTTAGTACCCAGGTCTCCATCGAGGAATTGAAGCCGAGCTCCAAGAAGTAGGGTGACCAGCGTGTCTCGTCGTAGGGGTACGGCAGATCGCGAGTCGATGCCATGCTGGCCCAACTCGCGCCTTGATGCGTAAAGATGAACGGATCGTAGTTGTGGAACGCGTAGATCACATTGCTGTCAGAAAGCGGCTCGCGGGTGATCAGTGCGTCGATACCGTACCAACTAGTGTCACCAAAAATCAGCGTATGCGTCGTGTCTTTTGCGCGAATTGCCGCAATCATGCGTTCCGCAATGCTCGTCCATTCGGCTTGGGTGGGGTCGGCATCGAACGACAACTCTGGCTCATTGAGTAGCTCGAAGAAGAGGTCTTCGCGCGGGCTGCTTGCGAAGTGTTCGGCCACCTTGCCCCACAGCTTGACCGCTGTTCCGATCGAATCCACATCGGTCTTGTCGAGCAACGTCGAGTAGTGGTGGTAATCGATCGTCAGAGATAGCCCGTGCTTCTTCGTCCAAGTGTCGAACGCATCGAGAATGGTGAAGAGATCGCTGCTGACGGTGATGTCCAGCGCGTCTCCTGTTCCTGTCCGTTCTTCCACATAACGGTCAAGATCGACGGGCAAACGGAGCGATTTGTATCCTGCTTGTGCGAGCTTTTCGATGTAGCTTTCGTCGTAATCGAAGCCGGAGAACTGCTTCTCTTCGAGCCAATTCGTGATGTTGTAGCCCTTGGTAAGGTACTGCATCGCCTTGGCCTGCAAGGGGCTGCTAATCTCGATGGTCTCGAGCTGTGCGTCTGCGGGGGGTGAGGCAGGTTTGACCTGCATGTCTGGTGGCAGCTCTCCCAACGTTTTGATCACTTTGAGGTTATCAATGCGTAGGCTGGCAGAATCGCCGGTTGCGCCGCGAAGACCGAAACTGATCGCCGTTGCGTGGCTAGGTTCGAAGGTAACCTTCGTTCCCCAGCCTTCTTGGGCAAAACTCTTGAACGGAAGGGTGACCGTCTTCCATTCTTTGGAAGCAGCGACGCTGACGCCAAACACGTCGTAGTCCGTTACTTCGGTCGTTTCGACTCGGACCGTGTGGGCGCCTCCCTGATAGGTATAGGAGACTCCCGCAAACGCGCTTAGGTCGTAGGGAGAAGCGGCACTACCGATGGTTGTCCCGAAGCCTGCGTACGGCGAATACTCGTACGTGCCTTGATCGAAGGCGTAGGAGACTTCGAGAGACTTCTCCGACTCGAATCCCTCGCCGTTCATCGCAACTTCCGAACCCGTTGCCCCGGTGAAGGTCAACGTAGACTTGCCGCCGCCGGAGTCGTCCGTGTAACCATACCAGCCGCCCGAGATCAGCGGATTGCCGTCGCCGTCTTCGAAGTCGTCGATGAGTAAGTCGTCGACGGGCACGTCCGTCGTCTGGGTTGCCGAACTACCACCGGTCGCTCGAGTCGATTGCTTCGCGGTTGTGCCGCCCTTTGCGCTGTCAGTCGCGCCACCTTGCTCCTGGTTGGCAGTGTCGCCCGATGATGTCTTGGCGCTGGTCCCGCCGGCGCTGCCGGTCTGTTCACCCTGACCATCGTTAGGATCGTCTTTTGCCGCGCAGCCGGTGACGTTGAAGGTGAGCGGAAGCGCAGCCATGATCAGTGCGAACGTAGCGATTCTCTTCATGTGCATTTATCCCTGGGCCGATAAGAATGGAGTCTGCAACACAGGGTTAATGGATGCAGTTTCGAAATTGATCAATTCTGACGTGGCCGACCGGCGTCAGAAAAATCTTAGGTGCCCTGGAAACACCCCTGTCAGAAGTTTCTTCTAACGAACACACCCGCGCGACCGGGTGCGAGTATCGGGGTGATTGCCCAGGCCGCTTCGTCGCTGCCGGAGTCTTCACTCGGGCGACTTGCGTACAGATAGGTGGTCACTCCAGCGGACACGACGGCAGCGCCCGCAGCAATGCCGGTCACTAGTAGATAGCGGTTCATGTCGTCACGCAAAGATGACGCATACTCGACGTTCTTTCCGTCGTTGGCGGTCATGTAATCGCTGCGCTTCGACATTGCCAAGAACCCACCGACCCCTGCTGCCACAGCAAAGACGCCAGTAACACCGAGCCCGACGTACACGGAGGTGGGCGTTGGCCGCGGCTTTGGGCGGCTATGCCGAGCACCGCCTTGTGCGTTGGGCTTGCTTTCGTCGTCGGCATGGCTTTTCGAGAGCGTATCTTTGCCTCCGGACGCCGCTGGGGTTGACGCCAGTGGAGCCTCTTTCTTTGCCAATCGAAACTCGTGCGTGTGAGTCGTCGCTGGCTTCGCGTCGATCTCCCATTGTTGATCGTCGAACCCTTCTTGGTGTGCCGTGACGCGGTGATTACCAGGGTGAATGCCGAGCACTACCTTGCCGTCGGTAACCTCATACCGATTCACTACCGAGTCACCCTTGGCCGTGAATCGCTCGTCGATTAGGGTTACCTTCGTCGGGCTCACCGAAATGTTCAACTGAACCAGGCTGGCTTTGAGGGTCTTAATGTCCTTCTCCATCAACGACCGCTTGGCAACGGGAATGTCCTTCTGCACGGCCTTCTCTAAGTATCGTTCGTACGCGTCAATCGCTTCTGCGTCGCGTTCGAGATAGAGTGCGCAGGTGCCGATGTTCGCGAGCAATTGGTAAGCGGGATAGATCTCGTAGGCCGCGTGAAACTCACGATAGGCCTCCTCGTACCGCGGCCCACCCGGATCATCGACGTAGGCGAGCCCCGCATCCATGTGCTCTTGCGCTTTGGGTGGAGCCTTCGCCTCCGCGGCGGACGTACTTGCGACGGCACAAACAAAAACCAAGAATTGAGTGAGGATTCGAAACAACGGAGCCATGGTTAGACTTTCGGCGAGTTAGCACTCTTGCTGACGATTGCCGTACGAACTTCGACCGACGGCGGTAAGCATCGCGCAAAATCGAGGACGGTTGCTGAAAAATCGCTTCCGATCAGCGAGAAGAGCGTCTGATTGGGCTGGGCGTCGCCTCGATGCGCGCGTGGTTGTCCACGCAATGCGCCCGGTCCCAGCGTCGTCTCTCCTAGCCGCGAGGGCTGACGTGTGTTCATGAGATGGGTTGTCACGTGCGTCTGTTCGAGCGGGAGATGCCCGGAGCGAGCAATCAGACCGGGGTTTGTTGCCTTGGATGCCAACTCGCAGCTGAGACTCGTGCAGTTGGTGGATTCTCGAATTGCTCAGCATGGTCCGCGCGCGGAGCCGGATTGTTGCAGCGACTAGCGAGCCTCCTCACCGTTGCTCGGCTGCATGGGGCTAAAGCGTGCAGTGGCGGCGCCAGAGGATCCCGCTGTTCAATTGACTAGATCTCCGCTGTTCAACGCACCTCCGCTGCAGTTCTGCGGCGCGTTGGCCCCGCTCAATCGGTGCCTCGCCTGAGATCGAGGCGGATAGGCCGTGCTCGAATTGCTGATGGCGGAATGTGCTTCGGGAGCAACCCCGACGCCAGCGGGAAATAGAGCATGAAATGGCAGGAAATGACGCCGGCCCAAGGCGTACGTCGAACAGTCACGGTTCTGTCTGGCGGACAGCGAACCGGGCTGGCAGAATCGGCGCGCGAGTTTGATGGTGATCGATTCGTCTAGGTGCCTGTCGCCGATACGTCGTTTTTTGTGGAGGAGAGCAGCGTGGAGAAGCGTATGAGTGGACTTTTTGGGTTAGTGCGTCGCAATTACGAGAACCGTACCATTGGAGGCCGTACCGCGTCGGAATTGGCGCAGTTTGCCCCTTCTGAGGGAGCACTGATCAAAGGTCGGCATGCAGCGCTGACTCGAACCATTGCGGCCGCGACAGTGCTCGCCATGGGCGCTGGATGCGCACCGGATTTGAAGCAATCAACGGACAACGGTGCGCAAGGTGCTACGGCCGGCAACGCCGGTCGCGGCAATCAGTCGAGTGCCGATGCGGGCGGCAAATCGTCGAGTGCAGGCGGAGCAGCGGCGTCGCAACAGGACTCGCGCACCGTGACGACCGTGGGAGGCGGCAGTAATCCTATCAATGTCGGCGGCGCATCGAGTGGCGGTGCGTCGACTGGCGGTGAAACAACTTCATTCGTGAACGGCGGTGCCACGAATGGCTCGACTACACAATCACCCTCGAATGGAGGCGGTCCCTCCGACGGTGGTGCGGGAGGCACGACTCCGACCACTGGCGTTGGTGGCGTCATCGCGACGGGCGGAAGCACTGTGACGGGTTCCGTTCCTGACACCACGCCTCCGGAGCTCAAGAGCAAGGCTCCGTTAACCACCGCGGAGCCAACCGATGTGTTGCAGGTGACGTTTTCGGAGCCACTCAATTGCTCGACGGTGACGTCCTCGTCGTTCCAGGTCAGAGACAGCTCGGCTGCAGTGGTGGGCACGCTCAATTGTTCGGGCAGTACAGTCACTTTCAGGCCGCGTGAAGGATTCGTGTTTACGGTCAGTTACACCGTGAGCCTGACGAGCGGCATCACGGACCCTTCCGGCAACTCTCTCAAGGACGCTCCGCAATCGTGGACGTTTGCTGGCCGTGAGGGGAAGTGGGAGCCAGCGTCTATTGTGCTTGATTCCGCAGCAGCAGGAACGGGTCCAGAAGCGGCTTTCAGCCTCAATGGCGATGCCATCGTGGTTTGGTCCCGAGCCAATGGGCTAGTCAGGAACGCGTCGAGCAGTCGCTATACGGATAGTACTGATAGATGGTCTGGAGCTATCCCAATCTTCACCCATCCAGAGGACTCGTGCTCGGACCTGCATGTGGGTGGGGATGATTCCGGCAATTTTGTTGCTGCTTGGGCTCAAGGCGTGGCGGGGTTCTCTGACATGGCGGACGCTGTGACAAGTCGAATGGTGCCAGGAGACGTTTGGGAAACCCCGAAGATTGTCTCCACCGACACAACGACGACCTCCACTATCGACATACACCTTACGGTACACCCAACCGGGGATGCGTCGTTGGTGTGGCTTCAACACGGACTTCCGTTTTCCACGGTTGGCGAGAAGGGGCCGCCTTGGGGCAGCCGCTACTCAGTCAACAGCAAAGCGTGGAGCGTGGCTACCAAGCTGAGGTCGGAGAATTGCGATGGTGTCTGTGCGGCGGGTTTCGGGGACGGGACCGTAATGACCCTTTGCGGTGTAGAGGGTACGGTGGTGCCGATCACTTGGAAAGCAGGACAGTCTCCCAGCACGGGAACAGCAATTGCCAATGGCTGGCCAGAAGCAGTCAGAGCGGATGGGGCTGGTAACTTTCTGGCTCTATGGCTGGAGAATTCGCAAGCGCTGTTTGGCGACCGGTGGGCTGCCAATACGTCGAGTTGGGGTAGTCCCGTCAAGATTCGCGACTTTACAGCGCTGACATCGCGTCCTACGTTTGCAGCCAATGCTAGGGGCGCTGCCGTTGCTGTCTGGGCGAACACGGTGCAAGGCGAGACGGTGAACACCCTGATGGGAGCCCACTTGCGGGGCGCATCGACATCGTGGAACTGGTTCATCGAGATTAGCGATGGTGACGTGGCCTACCCCAGTGTTGGGATCGACGCGGCAGGGAATGCTATAGCGGCGTGGACGGAGGGTCAGTCGGTCTGGGCCAGTCGATTCGTGGTGACCAGCGCGACACCGGCTTGGACGACCCCCATTCGCTTGAGTCAGAACAACGCCTCATACGCCAATGTGGCTATGCATCCGAGCGGTCGAGCCCTACTGGTGTGGGAGGAGGCCGAAAGCGCATCCTCGGAGTCCTCCACGATTCGAGCCAAATGGTTCCGTTAATTCGGCCCAAGTTAGTGAACAGCGCAGTATGGCACTCTGCCCTTGAGGGATCATCGTTGGCGCTAGCGGAGTATCGCTTTCGTCAGCAGGGGTGAGCGAGCAGGAATCGACATGCGTGCGGTTCTCACCGCTTCCGCACCACCTTACGGTTGTACCTTTGCGGGACTCGTACAAATCAGGAGCGAGGCAGGATCACTCCATGCCTCGCTCGTATTGTTTCGACGTTCAGTACTGTGTGCTAGCTGGCGCGTCTACGTCGACGCGACGCCAATCCGATCAGCATTGCCATCAATCCAGCTAGAGCTCCGCTACTGGTACGGCCGTCGCGGGCGCTCAGGTTGCAACCACCACCATCATCTGGCGGCGTCTGGTTCTGCTGCGTGTCTGCTGTCGTTGCGGCTGCGCCACCCTTGGCTTGCGACGAAGTATCGCCCTTTGAGCTAGACGCCTTCTGCGTTGATCCGCCCTTGCTTTGTGCTGTGGTCGTTTCTCCGTCACTGCCGCCGGCACCCTGATCGTCGGTCGAACTTGCCGCGCCGCCTTCCTCTGAGGCGATAGAAGACG